>JALNVG010000167.1 GCA_023227685.1 Bacteroidaceae bacterium | reverse complement strand
TACTGTATCGGTTCATTCTTTTGCAAACGAATGACAATGTTTTTTAATTCGAGTTCTTTACTTACAGATAAATTTATATCTTTGTCGGTATAAAGATCAATCGCACGCACACTAAGCATGTCACAACAGATAATCTGAATCATAGCTCGGACTTCTTCAGGAGGATAAATATCCTTCAATGACTGGCGGATGTAGGTAACGATGCGATTCATGAATTATTATTAATTAATGGAGTTGCAAAAATAAACATAAAATAGCAAAGATAAAAATGGATGATGAAAAATACATGAAACGTTGCATTGAATTAGCCCGAAACGGCAGATGCACTGTTTCACCAAACCCAATGGTTGGTGCAGTAATCGTGCACAACGAAAAAATTATCGGGGAGGGTTATCATATCGTTTGCGGTCATGAACATGCTGAAGTAAACGCCATCCGTTCGGTGAAAGAAAAGGATTTATTAAAAGAATCTACAATTTATGTCAGTCTGGAACCTTGTTCGCATTATGGAAAAACACCTCCATGTGCCGATTTAATCATTGAGAAACAAATTCCAAAAATCGTCATCGGATGCATAGACCCCTTTGCTAAGGTTGCAGGACAAGGCATCAAAAAATTACAAGATGCCGGACGTGAAGTGATCGTAGGCGTACTCGAAAAGGAATGTCTCCAATTAAACCGGAAATTCATTACTTTCAATACAAAAAAAAGACCGTATATCACCTTGAAATGGGCCGAATCAATTGACGGATATATTGATATCGACAGAAAAGACGGGAACCCTGTAGTCTTATCCAGTCCACTCACTTCGATGCTCGTTCACAAAAGACGAGCCGAATCAGATGCAATAATGGTTGGCACACACACAGCATTGCTTGACAATCCTTCGCTGACTGTACGCAATTGGTACGGGAAAAATCCTTCAAGAATTGTACTGGACAAGGATTTGTCACTACCCGATTCTTTGAATCTCTTTGATGGACAAGTATCTACTTTAGTATTTACGGCCAAAAAACATGAGAATAAAAATAATGTATCATATATTTCTATTGATTATGACCGCAATATTCTGCCCGAAGTACTAAAACAGTTACAAATCAGAAATTTGCAATCTTTATTAGTCGAAGGTGGGAGCAAATTGTTACAATCATTTATCGATGCAGGCTATTGGGACGAAATTTTTATTGAAAAAAGTAAGTTGGCTTTACAAAATGGAGTCAAGGCACCTGATATAAGTCAAGAAAAAAATTATTCAACCGAACAACATTTTGATAGAACGATCTGGCATTTTAAACAAAAAATAAAGCAAAAATGTATATAAAAAAAGAATAATCAGTTACAGAAACTACTTTAATATCTATAATATTATATAAATATTCTCTTCAATGCACAATTTAGGAAAAAATGTTTCTATTTTTGCATTCTAAATAGAAAGTCTTTCTTATACGAAAATCAAGAAGACTATTATCAATGACAGTGGATTAAAAACAAAATGTCGTTAAAAAAAGAAATAAACTATAATAAGATACCGAAACACGTCGCCATAATTATGGACGGAAACGGAAGATGGGCTAAGCAAAAAGGCAAGGAACGTACCTACGGTCATCAAGCCGGTGCTGATACCGTTCATATCGTTGCTAAAGAGGCAGCAAAGATGGGCATCAAATATTTAACGTTATATACTTTCTCAACAGAGAATTGGAATCGCCCATCGGATGAGGTATCTGATTTAATGAATTTGTTTTTCAACTCTATTGAAGAAGATACTCTCATAAAAAACAATATCAGATTACGGCTGATTGGCGATATTAATAAATTGGCAAAAAAAATACAGGATAGGCTTTATGACTGCGTCGAGCATACTTCTAAAAACACGGGGATGTATTTAGTTCTTGCCATCAGCTATTCTTCGCGCTGGGAGTTGACAAAGGCCATGAAAGACATAGCTAATGAAGTAGTGCAGGGCAAACTAAAGCCCGAACAGATAACAAAAGAATGTATCTCGGCACACCTTAATACAAACTTTATGCCCGATCCCGACCTGCTCATACGCACCGGTGGTGAAATCAGATTAAGCAATTATCTCTTATGGCAAAGTGCATACACCGAATTATATTTCTGTGACACCTATTGGCCGGACTTCAAAAAAGAAGAACTGGAAAAAGCCGTCTACGAATATCAAAGTAGAGAACGAAGATTTGGCAAGACAAGCGAACAAATTCATTAATACGTAATAATAATATAAATGCAATATCGTATATCCTTTTTATTAGCAACGCTTATCTGTTTGTTTAACTTTGCATTAACAGGCAAAGCGCAAAATACTAACACGGACGCAAGTTCAAAACCTGTTATTTTGTATTCTGGCACTGCAAAAAAATACAAAATAGCAGACATCAAGGTTGAAGGCATCAAAAACTATGAAGATTATGTGCTTATCGGCTTGTCGGGCTTAACCGTTGGACAAACAATTACCGTGCCCGGTGATGATATTACCAATGCGCTAAAACGTTATTGGCGCCATGGCTTGTTTTCTGACGTAAAAATTACCGCAGAAAAAATAAAAGATGGCGAAATCTGGTTAAAAATATGGCTTAAACAACGTCCGCGCATTTCAGAAATACATTATAACGGCATAAAAAAATCGGAGCAAAAAGACCTTGAGGCTAGATTGGGCATGGCTAAGGGCATGCAAATAACGCCAAATACGGTAGACCGCGCAAAGATCCTTATCAAACGTTATTTTGATGAAAAGGGGTTCAAAAATGCAGACGTCATTATCAATCAACAAGATGATCCGAAAAACAACGAACAAGAAATTGTAAATATTGATATAGACAAAAAAATTAAAGTTAAAGTTCATAGAATTACTTTTATAGGCAACAAAGCCATCAAAACATCAAAATTGAAACATTTGATGAAGAAAACCAACGAAAAAGGTAAACTAATCAATTTCTTTAAAACAAAAAAATTCATCAATAAAAATTACGAAGCCGACAAGCAAAACATTATAGATAAATATAATGAACTTGGCTATCGTGATGCCATGATAGTAAAAGACAGCGTTTATCAGCATGACAAAAAAACGGTCAATATATCTATCCAAATTAGCGAAGGACAAAAATATTATTTGCGTAATATTACCTGGGTAGGTAATACATTATATTCTTCCGAACAATTGAACTTCCTTCTTCGCATGAATAAAGGCGATGTTTATAACCAAAAGAAACTTACCGAACGTACTTCAACCGATGATGATGCTATTGGAAATCTATACTACAATAACGGCTACTTATTCTACAATCTGGAACCCGTAGAAGTAAATGTAGTAGGCGATTCCATTGACCTTGAGATGAGAATCTACGAAGGCAGACAAGCTTCCATCAACAAAATATCAATTAGTGGAAATGATCGGGTATATGAAAATGTAGTTCGACGTGAACTACGAATCCGTCCCGGACAATTATTCAGTAAAGAAGATTTAATGCGCTCTTTACGCGAAATCGGTCAGATGGGATTCTTTGACCCCGAGAAGCTTCAACCGGATATCAAGCCGGATCCAACAAACGGAACAGTCGACATCGGCTTACCTTTGACTTCTAAGGCCAACGACCAAGTTGAGTTCTCTGCCGGTTGGGGACAAACCGGTGTAATAGGAAAATTAAGCTTGAAATTCACTAACTTTTCCATGGCCAATTTATTACATCCGGGAAAGAATTATCGTGGCATACTTCCACAAGGCGATGGTCAAACACTAACTCTTAGTGGACAAACAAATGCCAAATACTATCAGTCATATAGTGTTTCGTTCTTCGATCCTTGGTTTGGAGGCAAACGACCGAACTCATTCTCTCTATCGGCTTTTTACTCTAAACAGACAGATATAAGCAGTAGCTACTACAATCAAAGCTACACGAACAATTACTATAACAGCATATACGGATATGGCACAAATTATAATTACTCAAACATGCGTAATGCAAACAAATGGTTGCAAATGTTTGGAATTTCAGCTGGTTGGGGAAAGCGTTTAAAATGGCCTGACGACTATTGCACACTAACCGCTGAAACATCTATACAAAGGTACATGCTAAAAGATTGGCAATACTTTCCTGTAACAAACGGTAATTGTAACGATATTAGCTTAGGCTTGACATTAAGCCGTAACTCAAGCGATAATCCTATATTTCCACGTCAAGGTTCGGAGATTACTTTGTCGGTACATGCAACACCTCCTTATTCATTGTTTGATGGTGTAGACTACAAAAGCTATTATAAGGCTGACGGAACAATAACACAAACCAATGAAAACAAATTGCATAGATGGATTGAATATCACAAATGGAAGTTTAGAGTTAAAGCCTATACTCCATTAATGAACCCTGTGACCCACCCTAAATGTTTAGTATTGATGTCACGTGCAGAATGTGGGTTATTGGGTAGCTATAATAAATACAAAAAATCACCATTCGGCACATTTGATGTAGGAGGTGATGGAATGACAGGCTATTCAAGTTACGCCACAGAAAGCGTAGCATTGCGTGGATATGAGAATAGTTCATTAACCCCTTATGGCTCGGAAGGATACGCTTATGCACGTCTTGGCTTGGAGTTAAGATACCCGTTAATGCTCGAAACAAGTACAAACATTTATGTTTTGGGATTTGTTGAAGGGGGTAATGCATGGAATAATATAAAAAATTTCAATCCTTTCGATTTAAAACGTTCTGCCGGATTCGGAGTCAGGATATTCTTGCCTATGGTCGGAATGATGGGCATCGATTGGGGTTATGGTTTCGATAAGGTATTTGGTTCTAAACAATATGGCGGAAGTCAATTCCACTTTATTCTGGGACAAGAATTTTAATGCATAATTTAAATTAAAAGATCATGAAAAAGTATTTTTTGTCAGCTATTCTGTTGTTTACATTATGTACAACTATTAATGCACAAAAATTTGCACTGATTGACATGGACTATATTTTAAAAAATATTCCTGCCTATAATGACGCAAATGATCAGCTGCAAAAGGCAACTCAAAAATATCAAGATCAAATTGAGGCTATCTCTAATGAAGCCAAAAATATGTATAAAGATTACCAGACAAATTCTATTCGGCTTTCTTCAGCCGAAAAGACTCAAAAAGAAAATGCTATAGTAGAAAAGGAAAAATCAGCAGCCGAATTGAAACGAAATTATTTTGGGCAAGAAGGAGAACTTACAAAAATGAGAACTAATCTAATGAAACCGATACAAGACAAAATATATGATGCAGTAAAAGCTATATCCGAAAGATCAGGTTATGACGTAGTATGTGATAGAGCCTCAGCTTCAAGCATTATTTTTGCATCTCCAAACATAGATATTAGCAATCAAATACTCGACAAATTAGGATACTCAAAATAAATGATTACATTTGCAAACTAAAATATAAAAATTAATCATCAATAATAAATCAATAGAATTATGCTAAAGAAAATCGCATTTTTTTTCATGGCTATACTTCCACTGGGAGTATTCGCCCAAACTTTGAAATTCGGTAATGTTAATGCT
>JALNVG010000166.1 GCA_023227685.1 Bacteroidaceae bacterium | reverse complement strand
GGTAGGTTGAAAGATATTCATCTGACCTTTTAATCTATTTTTGTCTAACATATCTGCAAGATTTATACCATAAAGATAATAAATCTTGCAAATATAACAAAGGATTATGAGCCTTATTACTCTGTTTATAAGACGTTTAACTACTTTTTAAGGATCGACTACTTAATTTTTATATTCGCATACATGTCGTTTCGAATATTGTTTAAAATGTTGATATACCCCGATACATGGGTTAATAGCGTGTATGAGCAACTCGTCTGATTTGTATGGCTATTCGTGATAAAAATAAGGTATCTGGTCTATTTTATTTCGTGCATTTCATTACAGTATTTCTCTAGTTTTGAGATAACTTGCATAATGCATCCGCCTGATTTTATCTTTTCAGAAATTTGCAAAACATTATGTTTGTATCTGTTGTATTCATCATCTGTTATATTTTTTAATAAAGAAGGTATGTCAATCAACGAATCAACACAGAGTCCTAATCCTTTTTGTTCCACTAAATCTGCCATTGCAGATTGCCTCCATATGATAATTGGTTTTCCTGTAGCAATATATAGTGAGAATTTGTGTGGAGCTATAATTTTTAAATACTCTCCGAAATAAGAATCACAAGTTGTTGCGCTAGTGCCATCCCACACCAATCCCCATCCACCCAATATATTTGAGATATCATCAGGATCGAATTTTCCTTTAAATTCAAAATTGCTGTTGGACATATTTTTATCGAATTTAGCTCCATATAGATATGTGTGTATATCCCAGTTCTTTAAAGACATCCATTCTTCAAAAAATTTGCTTTTACGAAGATTACCGGCGAAAACTATAGTCTGTTTATTACAGTTTAAGTTAGGCGCCTTGCCATTTGTGATGTAATCAAACATGTTTAGTTCTATCATAGGAGTTTTAATCTTGTCATTGATTAAACGCTCCGTCATTTTTTTCGTATGAACGATAAGATAATCTGCTTGATTAAAAAAGGTTGATTCTTCATCGGACATTTTTTCATCAAGTCGGATAGAACTTACATCATGTGCTAATAATACTATAATACAATGTTTCTTTCTTAAACTTTCCATTAGCAATGAAAGTCTGTCAGTAGGGGGGATTTGTATTATTACCATATCGTAATATTTGTATTCGGCAAGTCGTCCACCAAACAAAACCTTTGTTTCTTTGCTTGCCAAGGTCTTATATAGGGCATAAAGTTTTTCGTTTTTAATATCATTCACAGGGTAATACGGTTCACTGCCTTCAGCCCATTCCCTGCTGTATTCACGACTGATAATTGTTTTGGCTTGTGTGCCAAACTCAAAGTGCTTATGTTCAATAATACGGGTATAGGGAATGTTTACGTCCGTATAATTTATTACGGCATTTCCCTGATAGTTTTCCTGATCAAGTATTTCTGTTTCAAAATGAACAGTACGATATTCGAGTTTTCCTAATCTGTAATCATAAAAAGCATCGATGGGGCCGGTGTATACTATCTTATCTGCAACTATCGGTATCGGTTCTGGTTTCGATGCCCTTAAGCAGCTCGTCTGTCAGTTTGTTATAACCACCAATGGGAATGCCTTGGTATTTGTCATTAAAATAATTATTATCAAAGGTGAATCGTACGGGCAAACGTTTGATAATGAAGGCCGGCAATTCAGTACATTTGCGGCCACATGGTGTGGAAGGTATTCATGTTAAAAGGCAAATTGTAGAGTTTCCCTTTATAATTGGCAAGAGGAGAATTGGTATATCTATTAAATTCAACCATAGAATTTACAAATTTCCATACTTGTTCATTGCTTGTGTGAAAAATGTGTGCACCATATTCGTGAACATTAATCCGCACCAATACGCTTTGCCAATTCTTCTTGTGTAAGGTGAGCTTTTTTACGGGCATCAAGAATGATTTTGCTTGTATAGAAAGTATATGCTTCCTCATCAAACTTTGCATTTAGTGTTGCACTGTAATCTCTGATTTTATGATCATTTGTCTCCATAATAATCCTCCTTTATTTTTAGCGCCTTTCCATTTGACAAAGATAATTAATGTTGTACATTTATACAACTAAACAAATGATATTTTTTTTTAGACAAAAATAGTAAAACTTATTTGTCTTTCGATGTCAGTGGACACAGATATGTGTGAATGAGTGTCTTGATCTTGTCGATGTCCATCTTTGCTCTGCCGTCAGCAATGATTTGACTTGCCAATTCGCTTTTTCTTCCGGCAATATACTTGTATTGCTTCCCTTCGATGGTAGCAAACAGTTGAAAATGGCTCTGTGGTTTCTTTCATCCCAATAGAGCTTACCAACTTCTTCTGCATTCAGCAGTACGCTGACAATATTATTTTGCATGTCTTATCCTTTTAGGCTTATTCTTGATAGCTTGTTGCATGGCGTATGGTGACATGGGGATTTCCGGCAGAAGTTCCTGAACTTGATCCAGACAGTCGATTGCACGGAGCAATCCCAGAAAACTACCCATGGTGATATTATACATCTTTCCATTTTCAAACTGGCGTAATGTTACCACACTCATCCCTGCCTTGTCTGCGGCTTCCTGTTGGGTTAGCCGACAGGACAGGCGGTATTCCTTAAAATGCTTGCCAAGTTGCATGACTATCTCTGCATTTGACAACGCCAATATGTTATTCTGCTCATTCATACTGCAAAGGTAAATAAATTTATGGTTATAGCATAATAATGTGGATAAAAATAAATATATTTATGATTATCTATTGGTTATATTCGTTTCAATAAAAGCTGCATTATTAAAAGTGAGATTTTCTCCGTGACGAACATATCCCAATTGGTTACTCAATAATTGCGTTCGTCCAATCATGGTTCCTGATCCGCCATTATAATGCGTATGACCATAAATCCAACTATCGCATTGACAATCTTCAATGAAGTTATCCAAAGAAATCACAAAAGCGGAATTTATGTTACTGAGGCCAAAACGAGGATCAACAAATTGCTCTGTCGGACAATGATGAGTTACTATGATTTTATGAGTGGCTTTTGATTCATTTATCCCCTTAGTCAGCCAATTCATGCAAATAGAATGAAGGTATTCATAGTCTTGCGATGTGAAATTCCGCCCATCAAATTTTATTCGATGACAATCAGTTAAACCGATTTGAACCGACATTATCTCTGTAGGCTTAATTTTCGTCCATAATGTTGTGAAAAATAATTCAGTATTGCCAATAAGAATACTACGGTTATTGATATACCGAACGTTATCACGTATATTAGATTCAAAATCATCAAAGCAACGTGTTAATTCTATGCCATCATAATATTCGTGATTACCTGGTATAATATAAGTTTCCTGATAATGCTCACTGCACCAATCAAAGAAAGGATGTTTTTTCCAAGCGTTGCCTCTAAACACAGTAATGTCACCTGCAAGCACAAGAATATCTCCAACAACCTGTAATGGGTTATTCGAAATATAGCTGGAATTCTCTTTGAATTCTAGATGCAGATCCGAAGCATATTGGATTCTCATAGACTGAACACAGTGTGTAACTTATTGATAAATTGTGGCATTGTAATTTCCTGTACTCCCATATAATTGGCTATAGCCTTTGTATTTACAGGCTTGTCCTTAATGGCTTCTATGAACTTGCGCATATCTTTTTTGATAGCTTCCGAAACATCAGCTTTCTCATGTTCTTCATCTATAAGAAAAGAAATACGGTAAATATCTTTTTTATGCTTGTCAATATCATCTTGATGCACTCGCTGTCCGGTATTTTTTCTTTCAAGATTGCTGATATAGGCTTTAGCCTTTAATACGATTAATGCAGTTTTATCCAAGACCTGAATTCCTTGGATTTCAGTCGTATGCGAGATGGCATAGTTGTAGTAATCATTATCCATCATTATCGCTGAAAAGCTAGATAAATAATCTTCTGTAGAAATATGTACAAGGTGCATATCTTCCGGAACCTGAATACCATCAGGAACACGACAAAACAGCTCTATGTATGAAGGAAATGTTACATCAGTAGGTTCGACAAACCGATAGAATGTCCGTTTAAAGCCAATTTCTGTATTTACTACACAAGGCTTATATCCACCGGCACGAATAAGATTCCAAAAGCTGCGGACATATTCCGGAGTGATAGCTTCACAAACTACAATCATATCAATATCATGCGTCATTCTGCCCACAAGTTCCTCATTATCCAAGTTAAGATTTGTGGCAGTTCCACCTATGATTACATAGTTGCTCTTATATTCACCCAGATACTCTCTGATTTTCTCAATTCCTGTAACGGTCATAATATTCTATTTATTAATCTATCAATCTGACCTTGAATGCGTTCGTCTATATCATCCTTATAACATAAAGCCATTGACAAAGGGTCAATATAATTGTCTATAGCCAACACTGCCGGATTATATTTCCAAAATTCCAGGCATACAGAACCCGTAAAATTGGAAGTCGAAATAGTAGAATAGAGTTGTTTTCCCAACTCAGATCTTTTGTCTATTGCAAAACATCTCTGTTCCATTCCGGCCATTTCCGTATAATGACTTAGGGCGTCATCATATGCATGAAATGCACCACTTAAATCCACCTCTTCCATATCCAAATATCCCCGTTTTTGAATGGGAGAAGAAAGATAGGGAAATATATTAGTCCAAAGTTCTTTGCCGTCAAATTCAAATATCAAGCACTTTGATTTTTGCAGTCGGTCTATCTCACAGATTTCAGCTTGCTTAAGCTCGTTTGCAACTATCGAAATGGTTTTAAGTGGATAATCCAATTTCACGGCAATCTCGGATAAAGCTATTTTATTCAACTTACCTTTCTGTAAATGGTATAACAATAATAGTTGTGCAGCAGGTGTCAGAGCCTTTACTTCTTTCAAACTGTTTAATCGTCGTTCTGTGAAATAAGCTCCCAATACGGGTAGATAGATTTGCCTTTCCGGAATGATAAAACAAATTTGATGCTGAATAAATTGCCTTCTTTGGGTTGCGTCCATTGAATCAAGGATCAATATACAAACTCGATTCAGCTCCTTTTCGGCTTTCTCAATCCTACGAATCAATAAAGAAAGGCTTATACCTGACACAGTAGGTGAAACTAAAACAAATTCTTGATTGGCTATCAAGCATAGTTGCCCTTCAAAGAAATTCCTCACAAGAAGTGGAAGTGGCTTTATAGAAGTCACCATATCACCTTTATTTTCAAAAGAAAGTCCAAGCGTTTTGCTCAGATATGTTTCTAACTTACCTAAATATTTCATGTTTACTTATTAAAGTAATGATGTAAAATTAGGGTAAATAGTTCAGATAACCAAATTATTACGGATAAAAATGATTTATTTGACAATTTGTAGTCCCCTCCCCTAAAAACTGTACAGTTTAAAAATAGAGTTTGAAACTAAAAAAATATAACTACCAGTAAAGTCCAATACTTCGTTGTCGGTCTGATAGATTACACAAAAATCAGCATACCCGGTTCTTTTTAATCCCCGAATATGCTGATTTTAGATAAGTACCAATTTTATATGGTTGATGCTTCAAAACATGGACAGACTTTG
>JALNVG010000165.1 GCA_023227685.1 Bacteroidaceae bacterium | reverse complement strand
ACCTGTTTCAAGGATGTTTTTCCTGAATGAATTGGCTGTCTTTTTATTGAAGATGCCCTTTTCTTTGAAAGCCTCAAAAGCGTCATTATCGAGAACGCTTGCCCAAAGATAGCTATAGTAACCGGCCCCATATCCTGAAACGATATGGTTGAAGTTTGTGGCTTGGTAACGCGGTGCGATTTGTGGAATCAACCCCAGTTCGTTCATTTTATTTTTCTCAAAAGTCATAATATCGAAATCTTTCATGTCAGTAATGCAGTGAAAATCCATATCGAGAATAGCGGCTGCTAGTAGCTCGGTCATCATGAACCCCTGGTCGAAAGTTTTTTGTTTGACAATCTTTTGAATCAAGGAGTCCGGTATTACTTCTCCTGTTTTGTAATTTTTTGCATACATCTTTAGCACGGCTGGCTCTGTAGCCCAATGTTCATTAAACTGAGATGGAAATTCGACATAATCACGACTTACATTTGTACCCGATGTTCCTTTATATTTGCATTTTGAGAGTAACCCGTGAAGTGCATGTCCGAATTCATGAAATAATGTTTCAACTTCATCAATGGTTAGTAATGATGGCGTGTCGCCGATAGGTTTGGTAAAGCTTGCTACATTGCAAATCAGAGGACGGATATTCTTTTGTTCTTCACGGAAATTACTCATCCATGCACCGCCTTTCTTTTTGGCGCTAGGTAAATAATCTGTATAAAATATACCGATAAACGATCCGTCGGCATCTGTGACTTTATATACTTCTACATTGGGATTGTAGATAGGAATATTATTTAATTTGGTCAAATTTATGCCATATAATTTATGGGCGATATTAAATGCTCCTTTGCGAACATTTTCAAGTTTGAAATAAGGCTTGGTCTCTTCTTCGTTTAAATTATATTTTTCCTTGCGTAATTTTTCTGCGTAATAAGCCCAATCCCATGCTTCTAATTTTTCGTTTTTGCCTTCTTTATCCATTATTTTCTGTAATTCGGCAACTTCTTCTTTGGCCTTTGGCAGGGTGTATTTCCATAATTTATTCAATAGGTCCATGGCGTTCTTAGCATTTTTGGCCATAGATTCTTCCAGCGAAAAGTCTGCATAGCAGTCAAATCCCATCAATTTGGCTTTTTGTAGCCGTAGACTTAGTATTTGTGTGATGATTTTTTTATTATCATTTTTATCATTATTATTTCCTCTTAAAATATATGCTTTATATAATTTCTCGCGTAGAGGACGAATAGCTGAATATTGTAGAAAAGGTATGCGACTGGCACTTTGTAGTGTGAACAGCCATTGTCCGTCATGTCCGTTTTCTTTTGCTTCTTTGGCGGCGCTTTGGCAGAACCAATCAGGTAGTCCGGTCAGATCGGATTTATTATTTATATATAGCTTAAAGGCATTGTTTTCATTGAGTACATTATTGCTGAATTGAATGCAGAGCGTTGAAAGTCTTTTATTAATAGTGCGTAGGCTGTCTTGTTTATCATTGCTGAGGTTAGCCCCGGAGTGTGTGAAATCCTTGTAAGTTTTATCAAGCAGACGTGTCTGTTCGCTCATGAGATGCAGAGAATCTTTTTGTAAATAAACGGCTTTAACTCGTTTGAAGAGTTCTTTGTTCAGATAGATGTTGTCTGAATGTTCTGATAATTCGGGAGCCAGCTTGATGGATAATTCTGTTAATGTATCATTGGTGTTAGCATCTGCCATATTAAAGAAAATTTCACTGACACGGTCGAGAATAGGTGCACTATTGTCCAGAGCAACAATGGTATTATCAAATGTCGGTTTTTCGGGATTAGTCGTAATAGCTTTGATATTTTGATTTTGTTCCTCTATACCTTTAATGAAGGCCGGTTCGTATTGTTCCATTTTAATTTTATCGAATGGTGGAACGCCATATTCAGTTTTAAATTCGGAGAAGAAAGGATTGCTTTCCACTTTTTTTGTACTACAAGAACATGTCATGTAAGTGATTGTTAATAGGATTAATGTAAACTTTGTTTTCATGGTATATTTATTTATTAATTCTTATTGTTTTGATAAGTAACACCAAATGGGATAATGGTCAGAAACTTTAATGGAATGATCAATGGTGCAATTGTAAGGTTTAAAATCTTTGCTGGCCATAATATTATCGATTCGGAAGTAAAATCTGTTTTGGTTATAAGAAATACCAAGTCCACAACCTGATTCCGTAAAGGCATCATTCAGGTTCTTTAGCATGGTATGATGGATGAAAGAGATGGATGAATCATTGAAATCACCGCAAACTATAATCGATTTATATTGGGATTTGGCAATGATACGAGCTATTTCTTTAACCTGTTTTGAACGTATCACCGAGGCTTCTGCCAATTTGTGAACTAAATGGTGAGATTCGGTTTTTGCCAGATGAACTGTCGGATCTTTTAGTTTCCCTAGTAAATCATTGTACATACCTTTATCTTTTCTGGTTAGTTTGTTCGATTCCAAATGATTGTTGATTAATGTGATTGTGTCTTTGTCGATTTTTATTTTATAGATGGCAGAGCCGTTATAATCACTTCCCAAGTCAATCATATTAGCTGAAAGTATCGGAAATTTGGAAAGGCAGGATAGATGATCTCCTTGCTTACCTACACGTAGAATTTTTATATAAGGATAAGTCTTAGTAAGATTTTTGAGTGTGTCATTTTTTATTTTTCGATTAAGTATATCTTTAATGGAATATTCTTGCATACAAATGATATCAGCTTTGCTGTTGAGCAGATATTCCCATAAATCAGCTCTGTGCTCATTCTCTTTTTGTGAAGTGAGTGGCATAACATTATAAGATAGTATTTTTATGTTGTCCTCAGGTATTGTTGTTGTTTGGAAGTGTATTGGACAATAAGTCCTTATTTGCGGAAAGCAGAGTAATAAAGTGATAAGGGTGGGCCAAAGATATTTCCTGTGAAAAATAATCCAAAAGAACAAGAAACAAATATTAGCCAGTAGGAAAATAGGAAATAAAAGTCCGAAACACGAAGATATCGGTAAAGACTTCGGGTCAATATAGATGCCGTAGGCTGAGATGAGTAATAGTCCGGCACAGCAAATATTACATAACAATATCAAATGGAAGAAAATCCATCTAAGTTCTTTCATTTTTTCCGTTTCTATTTTTTGCCAGCATCAAATAATGCTTTTTTTTCTTTTGTTGATAGGCTTTGATAACCGGATTTCTTAAGCTTATCGAGTATTTGATCTATTTCGTCCGATTGTTCTTTCTTCTTTTTGTTATATTCATAGTCTTGTTGGCGTTCGCTGTATCCGTAGTGAACCTTCATTTTCGGTTTCCGTTTCCAAGTCTTTTTATTAAATAAGTTGACAAAGAAATCAATAATTTTATTGAGCCAGGCAGTAATGTCGATACCTCTGTTTAGGCTGGCTGCGAACCAGAAACCTGCCAATGCACCACCCAAATGCGAAATATGTCCACCTGCATTATTGGAAGTCGTTAATAACAAGTCAACTGCGACGGTAGCCAGCGCTAAATATTTCAGTTTGAATTGTCCAATAAGAAATATTGGAATTTTGTAGTTCGGTTCCTTATAAGCTGTTGCTATAACAATGGCAAGAATTGAAGCTGAAGCGCCTACCATATTAGAGTATTCTACGTAAGGGCTGAAAAAAGGAAAGACATTATAAGAAAGTATATAGAGTAAGCCTCCGCAGATTCCTCCGAATAAGTATATCCCAAGTAGATGTCTGGCGGAGAATAATTCAAGGAATATAGTCCCAAACCAATATAGCCAAAGCATATTGAACAAAATATGTATAATGCCGGCGTGCATGAACATATAAGTAAAGAGAGACCATGGTTGATGAGCAAATTGTGTTAAGGAAGTTGGTAGTGCAAGAAAGTTAAACATCTCACTTGCATCGAAATTGAAAAGCCTTAGGACAATTTCAAAAAGTTTGATGATAACAAAAATTCCTACATTGATATATATAAGTTGAGTAACGATATTTCCTCTCTTAAATTGCGTAGATAAGTTAGTTGAAGAATGTTTCATGATGGCCTTTTTTTTTCCAATATAAAATAAGAAAGATACCGAATACCATTCCGCCCAAATGTGCGAAGTGAGCGATATTGTCTCCGGTTGCATTAGCGAGTCCTGAATATAGTTCGATAACGGCGTACCCAATAACGAAAAATTTTGCCTTTATGGGTAATGGTAGAGGAAATATAAACAACTTTTCGTTGGGAAATATCATACCGAAAGCCAACAATATACCGAACACAGCACCTGACGCTCCTATGGTTGTCATCATGTTTAAGTATTCGGACATGGGGACGATAGCTGTACCTATATTGACTTGTGTGTAACGAGATAGTTCTGTTGCATATTGAATGTATTGAACAAGTTCTTGTGTAAGTCCGGCGCCGATGCCGCAAACGAGATAGAAAATGAGAAATCTTTTTGGTCCCCAATATTGTTCCAATATGCGACCAAACATGTATACGGCAAACATATTAAAAAAGATATGAGCAAATCCCCCGTGCATGAATAAATAGGTCACTAACTGTATGGGATTGAAGTCACTGGCCATGAAAAAATGTAATCCCAGATAATCGCTTAGGGTAATGCCATAGCGCTGTGCCACAATTGATCCGAAGAAAAACAGTATATTTATAATAATAATATTCCTAGTAACTGTAGGTGTTTGCATTAGTTGTAAATTATTGATGACTGCAAAAATACAAATAAAATCTGTTTTAGAGCATAGAAACCCCTGTAATTAGTTATTTTTCAATAATTTAAGTAGTTTTTTTTATCTTATTCTTTTGCATTTTACATAATAATGTTTATTTTTGGAAAGAAATATAGCTTAATTTTTAAAATTTTAAAATCTATTACAATGAACAAAGCTGAACTTATCGATGCTATGTCAAAAGAATCCGGTCTTAATAAGGGCGATTCAAAAAAAGCCTTAGAGGCTTTTGTTTCTTCAGTTACGAAATCTTTAAAAGCAGGTGAAAAAATTACTTTGGTTGGTTTTGGTACTTTTTCTGTAGCAGATAGAGCTGAGAGAAAAGGTATAAATCCATCAACGAAAAAGGAGATTATTATTCCTTCTAAAAAGGTTGCAAAATTTAAAGCAGGTAATGAATTATCTGTTGCTGTAAATTAATCATTCGTTTCTGATAATAAAAAAGAGAGGATTATTTTTCAATAATCCTCTCTTTTTTATGTTATTCCGGTATGTAGTTGTCTGCAGGTATTAATTTTATGGAACTATTTAATCCTGATGGTACGATCTGCCAGTTACCATAATATGATTTTTTATAGTTGAGGTCTACTATATTAATCTCCTTAAACTTTCGCCAGTTCATGTGATGTCGATCTAAATCAGCAATTCTGTTGGCAGCCAGGTTCGTTACGTCAATTTCAATATGATTCATCCCTTGTTTGAGCAGTTTTCCTATCTTCAGGCAATAAGGAACGGACCATACATATCCTGCACTTTTCTCATTTACACGGACTCTGGCACTTTCTCTTACGTCACCTAAGTCGAGAATCCAGTCATCTGCAGCGATCGTCGGTAGGTTGATATCTATAGAATAAGTGCCCGTGCCCATGTTCACTTTGGTAGTGTCATTATCAATATCCGTCCATGGACAAAGTTGATTTATGTTGAAGGTACTGTTGATAGTCGGCCAACTTT
>JALNVG010000164.1 GCA_023227685.1 Bacteroidaceae bacterium | reverse complement strand
GGCTGCTGCGCGACGTTTAAGAAAATCACGCCACGGCTTCATTTCCGGTGTTTTGCCAATCGGCAGATCCATTTTTCGGAGGATGGTCTCATCCAGCTTTTGTTCCTGCATCATCAAGGGAACTTCATAAATGGTAGGTCTATCGATGGATTGAACAACGGCACTTGGTTCAACGTTACAGAAAAGGGCCACTTTTTTTCTCAAGTTCTCATTCAAATCGTGTTCGGCACGTAGAACAAGGATGTCCGGCTGTATACCGAGGGACTGTAATTCTTTGACAGAATGTTGTGTCGGTTTGGTTTTCAGCTCCTTTGCGGCAGCCAAGAATGGTACATAAGTCAGATGCACGCATATCGCATCTTTTCCCATTTCCCATTTCAGCTGACGGATACTTTCGAGAAACGGCAGAGATTCGATATCTCCAACGGTGCCGCCTATTTCGGTAATAACGAAATCGAATTTGTATTTATTGCCCAGATAGATGATATTTCTCTTTATTTCATCCGTGATGTGGGGGATGACTTGTACCGTTTTTCCCAAATAGTCGCCTCGACGTTCCTTGTCGATGACGCTCTTGTAGATCCTTCCGGTTGTCAGATTGTTTGCTTTTGTAGTCTTTATACCCAAAAAACGCTCGTAATGTCCCAAGTCGAGATCGGTTTCCTGACCATCGGTTGTTACGTAGCATTCTCCGTGTTCATATGGATTCAGTGTGCCTGGGTCGATATTGATATACGGATCACATTTCTGGATGGTTACGTTGTAACCTCTTGCTTGTAATAATTTTCCAATGGAAGCGGAGATTATCCCCTTGCCTAATGAGGAAGCCACACCACCGGTAACGAAAATGTACTTAGTTTTTCCCACTGCTATAATTGCTTTATTAATTATTCTAATTTGTTATAAAACGTTTTTCTCTTTTTTTATGCACGGACGTTTTATATTACTAAGCTGCAAAATTAAAAAAAAAGAGCCAATAAAACATTTTATTCCATACATTTTTATTAAAAAATCCTATTTCAACAAAAAGCTATGAATATTGTGCTTTTTATTCTATATTTGCAAAAAAAACCGGTATTGGTATGAAAAGAAAAATAGGTGTTTTGTTTTTAGTCGTATCTTTGTTGTCGTTTGTAACATTTAATGCCGATGCTTTCGGCACTGTTGTACTTAATGATACTGTCTCCGGTGTTGGTGTTGATAGTGTCGTTGTTTCAAAAGTGGCAGTTGATTCTGCTCATCTTTACACTTCAAAAGTGGATTCTATTTTAGAATATCGTCTATTTTCGTCACTGATTAAGAATGCTGTGGCTAAGCCCGCAGATTCTACTTTTCATGTGCTAAAATCAAAGAAAAAGGATTTAAGAGATGCAGCTACACTTTCGCCGACACTCAGTCCTTATTTTTTTTTGAGACGAGATGTGCGCAATGGTCAGAGCGTGTTGGATACCGTTTCTGTGTTGTACAATAATTATATAGGTAAGCTCGATTATCTAGATGACCCCAGCGTGCCTGCCAGATATATTGCTTCCGATCCTGATTATTATCTTTTGTTCATACCTATTGCATATTATCATTCGCCTATCCATCAGTATTCCACGTTAAATTGGAAACCTTTGTATCCTGACGAGTCTAAGGTGTCAATACAAGATATAAATTCTTCTCTTCTTCCCTATGATAATGAGCCTTTTGTTAAGACTCGCCGCAACAAGAAGATAGTCAATAGAGCATTGCTTGCTTTGTATCTGAATCATCCGAATCTTGTGATAACTAATGAAGAGAGCATAATGAGTCGTGATATCTATGATGGAAGTCGTAAATTTTATATTCCCAATAGAGCCAGGATTATTCATCAGTATAGGAAACATGATGTATCGGCCGAAGTGGGAAAGGCACGATTAAAAATATTAAAACCTAATTGGTGGTCTACTTCCGGAAACTTTTCTTTTCAGATGACTCAAAATCACATTTCCGACAATTGGTATAAAGGAGGTGAAAGTAACTATGCGGGTTTGGCTTATTTGAAATTGACCGCAAAATATGATGATGAAGAGAAAAGAATTTTAGAGAATACATTTGAATCAAAGTTGGGCATGAGTTCTACTCCATCAGATACTTATCATGATTATTTGTTCAGCAGTGATCTTTTGCGTTTGTATAACAAATTTGGACTTCAAGCCAGCAAGCGATGGTATTATACCTTATCTTCGGAAGTTACCACTCAGTTTTGTCATGGCTACAAGGCTGACAAACCCGCTTTGATTTCAGCGTTTTTGGCTCCTCTGGATTGGAAAGTCAGTCTTGGTATGGATTATAAGGTCTCAAATAAAGTTTATACGCTTTCTGTTTTTCTTTCGCCTGTTACTTATAGTCTACGTTATGTAGGCAATGATAAGGTGGATGAAACGTCGTATGGTTTGGATAAAGGCAAATGTGTGAAAAATTCTATCGGTTCGCAAATCAAACCGACATTGGAATGGAAGATCACATCGAATATCTCTCTCGAATCGAAGTTTAATTATTTGACTAACTATACCTGGACTCGTATTGATTGGGAGAATACGTTTAATCTAACTGTCAACAAATACCTGTCTACCCAGATTTATATTTATTCACGATATGATGATAGTACTAGTCCCACATCGGGGAATAGTCACTTTCAGTTGAAAGAACTGTTCAGCTTCGGTATTAATTATTCATTCTAATCAGAACGGACGATTAAAATAAAGCAAAAAATATCCCGATCAGTCCAAGAGTTTGTTGTATAACTCTTGATCTGATCGGGATAACTTTTGTTGTTATGAAGATATCTTTTGTTCTACAAAAGATAACTCTTGATGTAATTAATCGAAAAAGTTTTTGAATTTCTTGAATATCTTTTCTTTCACCGAAATGTTCGGTTTAAAGTTTTCCGAAATATCCAAAAGCTCCAATGTGTCTTTTTCGCTCTTGCTCAGTTTCTCGGGAACGTAGATGCTTACGTGAACAAGCAGATCGCCTGTGCCGTAGCCATTTACGTTAGGCAATCCCTTACCCCGAAGGCGTAACACCTTTCCGGGCTGTGTGCCAGCTTCAACTTTCACTTTCACCTTGCCGTCAATCGTGGGTATTTCTACCGATCCACCTACAGCAGCTGTGGGGAAGCTAAGCAATAAGTTATATATCAAATCGTTTTCATCGCGGATTAAGTTAGGATCAGCTTCCTCTTCGACAAGAATTAATAAATCGCCGGGAACACCGTTGTGTTTGCCTGCATTTCCTTTACCGCTCATAGAGAGTTGCATACCTTGGGCAACACCTTTGGGTATGTTTACGTTCACAATCTCCTCACCATAAATAATACCGTCGCCACCGCAGAATTTACATTTGTTTTTGACGATTTTCCCTTCACCATGACAGGTAGGACAAGTGGTTTGTGTCTGCATTGTTCCGAGAATAGTTTGCTGGTTGCGGATGACCGTACCCGTACCGTGACAGGTAGGACATGTGGTTGAACCACCGTTACCTTCGGCACCCGTGCCATGACAATGAGTACATGCAACATATTTTTTTAATTTGAATTTTTTCTCTACACCTTGAGAGATGTCTTTCAAATTCAATTTAACTTTCACACGGAGATCGCTGCCTCTAAAGCGTCTTTGTTGTTGACCGCCTCCGCCGCCTCCAAATCCACCGAAACCCCCAAAGCCACTGAATCCGCCACTTCCGGAATGTCCGCCAAAGATGTCACCGAACATGGAGAAAATATCGTCCATATTCATGCTTTCTCCACCAAACGGACCACCATTGCCGGCGGCACCGCTTACACCTGAAAAGCCGAACTGATCGTAGCGCGAACGCTTATCAGGATTGCTCAGTATTTCATAGGCCTCGGCGGCTTCCTTAAACTTTTCTTCGGCTACCTTATCACCCGGATTCTTATCAGGATGATATTGAATTGCTTTTTTGCGGTAAGCCTTTTTTATTTCTTCCGGAGTAGCACTTTTACTAACCTCCAGCACTTCATATAAATCTCTTTTTTCAGCCATATCTGTCTTCTGGTTTTATTTACCTACAACCACTTTGGCATGGCGCAGAACTTTATTATTCATTGTGTATCCCTTTTGTACACAATCGATTATCTTACCCTTTTTGTCTTCCGAAGGAGCAGGGATCATGGCAATAGCTTCATGATATTCCGTATCAAGTTCCTTATCTTCGGTATCGATGGCTTTTACTCCGTTTTGATCGAGAACTTTTATAAATTTATTATAAATAAGTTCGATTCCATCTTTCTTCATCTCGGTATCATTTTTGGCTGATTTGAGTGCCCGCTCAAAATCGTCAATGATGGGAAGTACGTCCTCTAAGGTCTTCGCGCCGCCGTTGAGGATGAGTTCTGTTTTCTCTTTGAGTGTTCTTTTTCGGTAGTTGTCGAATTCGGCAGCAAGACGAAGATGTTTATCTTGTTCATCTTTTACCGCTTTTTCAGTTTCGTCCAGTTTCTTTTGAAGTTCTTCTTCTTTGGTTAGAGGGATTTCCTTTTCTTCTTCCTTTTCTTCTTTTTCTTTGGAGTCCTGAGCGTTTTCTGAAGTTTTGGTTTTTTTTTCTTTAGATTCTTTAGAATCTTCTGTCTTTTCTAAATCTTCTTTATCTTTATCAGATTCTTCTTTTTTATCCTTTATAGAAGCAGGATCTTCTTTTTTTGATTCTTCCTTCTCTGATGGTTGATTTTGTTGTAAAGACTCATCAGCAGCTGTTTGATCAGCAGCCTTTTTATCCTTTAAATTTTCTTCTTTTGAGTTTTTTCTTTTATAATTCATATCTTTATTCGTTAATGATCAAACAATATAAATAATAATGCTGCAAAAAGTTTGCCATTTTTCCACTTCTGCTTAAAATCGTGGCAAAGGTAATGCATTTTTGTCAGAATGTCACTATGCCAGTCCAAAGTTTCTTTTGAGAAATGGTATGGGTTCCATAAAAAAAACGTACCTTTGCCGACGAAATAGAAATAAAAGAATTAACATGATTACAGTCTCAAACTTATCTATAAATTTTGGTAAGAAGGTCCTCTATAATGAGGTGAATTTGAAGTTTACAAACGGCAATTGCTATGGCATCATCGGTGCCAACGGAGCAGGGAAATCCACATTCTTGCGAATGATCGACGGCGAGCTTACTCCAACCACCGGTGTTGTGACCCTTGGGCCCGGCGAGCGTCTTTCCGTTCTCTCTCAGGACCATTTCAAATGGGATGCTTATACCGTGATGGATACCGTATTGATGGGCTATACTGTACTTTGGGACATTATGCAGAGGCGTGATGCTTTGTATGCCAAACCAGATTTTTCAGAAGCAGATGGTATGAAAGTAGCTGAGCTTGAAGAGAAATTTGTTGAGTTGAACGGCTGGAATGCCGAAAGTGATGCGGCTATTCTTCTTAATGGTCTGGGCGTGAAAGAAAAGAAGCATCAGATGTTGATGAGCGAGTTGAGTGTAAAAGAGAAGGTACGTGTGATGTTGGCACAGGCACTTTACGGGAATCCTGATAATCTACTTCTTGATGAGCCTACCAATGACTTGGATATGGAGACAGTGAGCTGGCTCGAAAATTATCTTTCTAATTTTGAGCATACGGTACTTGTCGTAAGCCATGACCGACATTTCCTCGATTCTGTTTGTACACATACGGTTGATATAGATTTTGGCAAAGTTAATCTCTTTGCCGGTAATTATAGTTT
>JALNVG010000163.1 GCA_023227685.1 Bacteroidaceae bacterium | reverse complement strand
CAACTTTTGCAAAAGAGGGAACTCAAGTTGACGTTAATGCCGCTTTCGTAGATGGCTTAAAAGAACTCGCTGGTTCAGTAAACCAGTTCATGAAGAACCGCTATGATATTTATGATATCGTAATCAAAGTTGCCGATGAAATTATGCCAAAGAAAGTTATTGATTCTGTTGGTATATTCGCTGAGGTACAGGTTGTTCCTCAGAACCAAAAAGCTATGTTCAAAAAGAAAATGGGTCGCGCTCGTGCCAAGAAATTCTTAACGCAAGTTGGTCTTTCTGGTGTGTACGAAACATTCCGTCTTGATACAACTACTTTCGAACTAGCTGCTCATGCAGTTGGTGGTGGAGCAACAATCGACTTCGAGCGTATGCTTGATAGTGCTGAATCTATTGCTGAAGTAATGGATGTTATCACTGAAGGTCTTATCGATGCCGTATTCCTAGAAGTACAGAAGGCTCTGCGCGCGGCTCTTAATGCCACAAACCGTCCTTCCACCAATAAATATAGCGCCAATAGCTTTAACGCTGGTGAAATGGTGAAGTTAATTAATGTTGTTCGTTCTTATGGCGACGGCGTTGTAATCTTCGCTCCACCGGAATTCGTTGGTGCAATGGGTCCTGATGTTCTTGTCCCTGCCATCGCTGGCGCGGCTCAGGGTGTTTATCATCCACAGGATTTAGATGCTATTCACAACACTGGATTCATTAATCTATTCCGTGGTACTCCTATCGTTCAGATTCCTCAATCTTTCATTGATGAAAACAACGAAAAGACCTGGATTGACCCTCAGATGGCCTACATTTTACCAACTGGTGGAGAAAAGGTTGTCAAGGTTGTTCTGGAAGGTGCTACTCAGATTAACGATTTCAAGAATCGTGATAATTCTATGGAAGTCTTCGCCTATAAGAAAATGGGTTGTGGCATCCTGACTCATCACAACTGGGCTATTTGCCAGAACACTGGTATTGTCCAAACATATGAAAATCCCTATGGGATTTAATCTCTATAGTATATAAGTAATTAGTACGAGGGAGGGAGTTCCCTCCCTCGTATTTTATAATCAAGGAGTTAAAAGGAGAAATTAAAATGGATAAAATTATTATTGTTAGTAATACAAATAGCCGCGTAGGTGTTGACTTACCGGAAATTAGATTTTCGCGCAAGTGGCCTGCAAAAGGCTCTAAAATCACTGTTGACAAAGAAATTTTTGAACAGATGATGTATGATACTGGTACGCGATATATGTTTGAATCTGGTATGTTATATACCGAAGATTTAGAAGCAAAGAAACTAGTCGGTCTTGAACCTGAAGATGCTAAAGAGCCTGTTAATATTATTATTTTAGATGATAAACAAAAAAATCGTTATATGTCAGCAATGCCAATTAACGAATTTATTACCAATATTAAAAAGTTAGGTTATGAAGAACTTCAAAATCTTGCTGATTATGCTATTGAGCACGAACTAATTGGAGACCTAAAAAAATGCGATGAAATCCAAAAATTAATTGGTAAAGATATTATTGCTGCTATTAGATTAAATAAACAAGATAAGGAGGGTTAATTATGACTTCTTATCAAGATGTCTATGATGCCTTTTTATCAAAGATTTTAGACGATGAATGGGTAAATTGGACAGAAGATGAAATGACTCAAGACTTGCGAAAACTCATAGAAGGCGCGATACCCTTCTTTAAATTCCCCCGCGTTTCTCTCGAACGCAATGATACTGGTTTTACAAATACATTAGGTAGTGAAGAAATTCAAATCCTTGCTAGCTATATGAAAGTAGGTTGGTTAAATAGAACGATTCTTACTTGGGAACACGTTAAACCCATGTATGAAGAGCGAGATTTTTCTGAGGCAAATTTAATTGATAAATTAAATCAATTATTAGTTGAAGAAAGAAAAAATGCAAAAACATTAGAGTCTCTCTATTATCGTTCAGTTAACTACAAACCCTATAATTATAGTGCATTGGCAGGTGACCAAGAATGAATGATTTTAATGAAGGATATAACAATAAAATAAAAAACAAACTTTTTGGTCTTCTCTGTGAATTTGAAAAAGGTAGAGAATGGGAAAAATTCCTTGATGCCATATTAATTGAATTAATGGGAGTAGAAGAATCAAAAAGGACTATTAATTATATCTCATTAATAAATAAAATCTCTTCCCTTCGTTATCTAAGATATGAATATTTTAGAACTACAATTTTTGATTGTATGAATCTATTGGGAAAAGACGATGAGTTATTTTGATATTTTCAAAAAGAGAGTAAATAGATATGGTATTGATTACCAATCGCGTATTCAAGGGGAAAGAGAGCAAGTTTTTGATTTGTATCTGGTAAAATCTATTTATCGCGTAGATTTTTACTTTAATAATATTTTAACTGCTGGTAGTTTTGAAAAATACAAGCAGGATGAAACCCAAACCCTCCACTATCTTTTAACAAAGACCGACGTTAGTATTCCAAATGGTACTATTTTAATGATACCAGATAAAGACAAGGTTGAAAAACCTTGGATGGTCTATTACTTAGAACAGATAAAGGCTAGTGGTTATAATAGATATATCATGTTAAGAATGACACATTATCTTACTTGGATTAAAGATACTGTTACCTATAATTCATGGGCTTATATGTATGGACAAGAAGATAATATGTTAAAGAATGAAATTCGTTCCAGAAGTCGTATGGATACCATCTATACTGAAAATCTAAAAGGTAGTTTCTTTATTCTTCCATTGAACGCAAATATTAAAAAAGATGACTATTTTATTGTCGGCGAAAAACCTTTGCAAGAATATTATAGAGTAACTGGTTATGATATCCAATCTTCTGAAGGTATTGAATATGTGACTGTCGACCCGATTTATGAGTATGATTTGACGCCTGCGCCTGAAAAACAAGAAGGAGACTCTGATGAATCTTTCTTCTGGCTAGAAGGAGGTGGTCAATAGTGGTTAGAGATTTAACTGAACTTGGTCCAAACCTACAAAAGATTATTACTCGCTTACAGGCTGACCAAAATTTATTAAAACTTCTGTATTATACAGATAAAGACCCACTTTCACAAAAAGATTTAACAACAGAACAAATTAAAAACGAAGTTTTTGAAACTCTTATCAAAATTGTCCCAAGAATTGAACCTGCCGAAACAGCTAAAAGTATTATTGCAATGCGGGTAGTTAACGGTAACGCTAATAATGAAAATGATGAGTTTAGAGATATTAATATTAGTTTTGAAATATTTGTTCCGTTAACTCAATGGTTTATAAAAGATGCTAACTTACGTCCTTTCTGTATTATGGGAAGAATTTTAAAAGACCTAAAGGGGAAAACAATAGACGGATTGGGAAGAATCTCTGGTGGTAATTTTAGTTTAAACTTTTTAACAGAAGAGATGTCTTGTTACGAGATGTCTTTCTCAATTATTACCTATGATTAATGAAGGCTTCTTTCTGAAGCGCCCACAGAGATTTAATGATATCTGCAAGGTTTATCCTCCGTCTATTAATGAAATTATTGATAACCAACACTTCCCACTATATAGAAAATTACTCACAACATCCCAAGAAGAAATTGAGGATTTATATACAGAAAAAAATATTGAGGGAAGAGTTCCAACACCACTTGAGTATCTACTTAGCGCGTCTTATCAAGAAAAGAAAATTGAAACCATCTTAAAAGGAGCGATTACGTTCTTTGTACATGATAAAGTCAGTTTTCTCTACGAACAGAAGTCAATTGTTATTGGAGATTTAAGTGAAATAGTTAAAACACTAAAAGGTGTTGAAGAACTCAAATTAATTAAAGAAGACAATTTCTTTAATTTCCAAAATCTAATCCGCGAAGCTCTCGGTGATAAAGCCATAGAGCCACCAAATCCAAATGAGGACCCACGTGTAAAACGAATCAAAGCAAAGGCAAGATACCGTGATAAAATTAAGGCAAAGCAAGGATTAGGACTAAAATTAAATACAACATTAGCTTCAATTTGTTGTATGGGTTTTGGGCTAAATCCACTTAATATCGGAGAGATAAGTTATGCTTCTGTTCCAGTTTTAATTCGTTTTTATCAAGAGAAGGATAAGTACGAAACGGACGTTAAGAGTCTATTAGCTGGCGCGGACAGCAAAAAGGTTAAACCAAAATATTGGATTAGAAATATTGAAGATTAAAAATAGGAGGCTATATAAATGGCTAATATTCTTGAAAAATATGGCATTAAAGAAGTTGCCGATGTAATGTTTTATGAAATTGCAGGCGGTGGCGGACCTGGTGCCCCAGTTCTTTATTTAGATACATTGAAAGTATCTACAATTGAACAGACAGCTAAAGAAGCCGAAGCCAATGGTGGCAAAGGCAACGCTTCATTAATTATCTGGGACTACGGTAAGGAAATTACAGTCTCTCTTGAAGATGCTCTGTTCTCAGCTAAGTCTATGGCGATTATGTTTGGTAATGGTGCTGTTGATAGTACATTAACACAAATCACAAAGACAATTCAGTTTACCGGCTCAACTATTCCTACCAAGTTCGAAGGACCTCAAGGTAAGGAATATGCGGTTCCAACAGCTGGCGTAAGTTACTATGACACAACTGGCTCAACAGTAGCAACTGCTTCCATGTCTTCAGACGGTGCTTATTTCGCAACATTCCAGATGGCAATTACAAATGCTTCTGTGGTTGAAATTTCTGCGAACACCTTCCCAGGCACATATTATGTAACTGGTGACACCTATTCTCGTAAAGAATCAAACGGTGTTGATGAATTCTTCCAATTCATTATCCCGAAGGCTAAGGTGCAGTCTGAAAACACAATTACGCTTGAGGCGGAAGGCGACCCATCAGTATTCAACATGAACCTCCGTGTTCTACGTCCTGCTGATGGCAAAATGATGAAGCTTGTCAAATATGACATGACTGAAATCGCTCCTGCTGGTTAATAAGGTCAATTTTGATGGCGGAGGAGGCATAGTCTCCTCCGCTTTCTTTTTTCAGGAGGTATAGAGAAAAAATGAGCATTGACTTATTTAGTTTTAAAGAGTTGTACGAATGCTTTCTAAAAATTACTTATCCATTAGAGATAGCTGGACGTAAGTATGAAGTTGGTGAAGTCATTGCTAAGTTTGATAAAATTCAGATTGCGGGACTTCAAGAACTTAGTAAAACCGTTACAGCAAATGGTGGTTTTGACAATCGCGCGCACGTATTTTGGCATGAAACAAAAGAAATTGCGCTAAATTTCTCTCAAGGTGTTTTTTCTAAATTACACTTTGCACTTTTAAGTAATTCAAAACTTCTTAATGTTACTGCCGGAACGGCTATTCTGGTTTCAAAAGAAGAAGAAAAGGAAAGTAGTGAGTCCGGAGTTATTTCACTTAGTGAAATACCAAAAACAAATTTATTTGTATATAAGAAAAATACCGGTGAGAAATTGACTTACTCTGTAACAGGAGATAAGGAATTAACTATTGCAACTGGATTTACTGCCGTAATAGTTAATTATGAATATGAGTATAGTAATGGTGGTCAATTGATTAAAATTGGTCAAAATTTAATTCCTGGATATTTAACATTTGAAGGGAAAACGCGAGTAAAGGATGATAATACAGGACAAACAGTTACTGGGATTATTAAAATTCCCAAACTAAAATTAATGTCTGATTTATCTATGAGATTGGGTTCACAGGCACAACCAGTTGGGGCGAACTTCTCTGCGGTTGGT
>JALNVG010000162.1 GCA_023227685.1 Bacteroidaceae bacterium | reverse complement strand
GGTAATGGTCTCTTTTATAAATGGCGAATCGCATTTTATTGGTTACTTTGCCACGTTCGACTTTGCAAATGGATTTCCAGATAGAACGATCTAAATAGATGCAACCTCTCTTTTGATTCAATTTATAGATGATAGTGTTTATCTGTCGGGGTAGAAATACGCTTTCTTTAGATTCACAATAGGATCCTTTTATGTTTGTATGTCTCGATCTTGAAAGGTGGGGGATATCTTTATGACCTGATTATCGTTATAATCAAAAACCCCTTTTTGGATTTATTCCAAGAAGGGGTTTACTAACACACATAGTAAGAACTAAATTCTATGATTCTTCTTTTTAGTCTTTTGGGTGAATTTGTGGATGAAATAAAAATCAAGGATATCCTTCATCTTATACTTATAGTCAGTAGTGTAGTAATCAATATTCCTGGAACAGAATTCGTGTAGGGTTTTATATCTAGAAATAATAATTTCGATAATTTTCTTTATAGAAGGAAAACATCTCTTTTCATCAAAATATGAAGCAAATTCTGACTCCTTAATATACTGTTGAATATAATAAACGACTGCATTCTTAATAGCACCAGAGAAAGAAGACCATTCAACCTGAGAACTAACTAAGATCTTAGGAGTTAACAAGAATGGATTTGCTCCATAATATGGTAGAAGAAGAGAATCTTCTTTCCATTTATTTGCTGTATCATCCCAAAAAGTGACTTTAGTAGGGCGAAGATCACGATAATTATATTTTTTACATATTTTTAAGGTGTATTGCTGTAATGGCAAATATGCTATCCTTGTAGTAATATCTGATAATCGATCGTTACCTATGTTTTCCAAAAAAGGAGCAACAAATAACATCGATTTGCTATCTTCAATGAGAGGAATGTTTTGGATAGCTTGGACAAAAGAGTCTTTTAGAATGTCACCGATGCAATTCCCATGAAGAGAATCATGAGAATAGCCAAGCTTGTTCTCCTTCGGCTCGGTGAATGGGGAAAATAGGGTAGACAGATACTCATTAATATCATCTGGATTAGTCGAACATTCTGAAATGACAGTTAACCAGAAATTGTTGAGACAATCATTTATAGGTTTGATATCCGGATCATCCTTGAAAACTGCTATAGAACCCATATTCATAAATTTAGTCGTATCTTTATCTAAACTAATATCAAAACAACTAAGCTTGTCTGATGGGAAACCGAAAACATGCGAAAGAAATTCCATGTTTAAACCTCCGGAATTTTTCTATCCTAATCAGGAGCTTAAAAATGTCTCCAAAAATTTCTTTAATAAGTCAAATAGTTAGGATTTATAATTCATTTATATTACCTCTTGTTGCGGGTGGTAATGCAAAATGCTATCATTGATTTGTATTTACTGATATACATTCCTCATCACCAGGCACTGTACTACCAATACAGTGTTTTTTTATTACTCCTAATTAGGATCAATTGTTTAAGTGGTATAGTTTTCTTTAGGTCAAACAGAACACCACATAGTTCTGATGCGTATTTGTTTGGGATTTCAAGCGTTTGCTTTTCATCTTTGTCACGTTTGCTTGCAAGGTTTACATAAATAAGCAACCTGAAAGAATCTCACTATATAGAAATAGTCGTTTAAAGTAAAAAAAGAAAGAATCATATTATTCGAGATGAATGTCTTCATTCAGTTTGATGTATGTTTTTACACTTTCCTTAAGACTGATAGGTGTTACCAGCCACTGATGGAAAGAACATTCATGTATGAAAGAATCATATCTGTTTTTGTGGTCTAATGCTTTTAAGGTAACAACTAAGCCCCAATGGATTTCTGGAAGGTCACCATTTTTGTCACGGGGAGCATTCCTATCATAATAAGCAATCTGTATTCCCCAAAGAGTGCCTTCTTTGGCAGTCATTCCAGAGGTGTGACTATATTTTGTTTTGATGTTTTTGACATTGTCCCATTTTCTGAAAGTGTTTCTCGCTTCTTCTTCAGTAAGATAACTATCTTTTGCTAAAAGCTTAATTTTGTTCAGATGGAACTTATCATTTTCTGCTTTTCCAATATTTAAATTCAATTCTGTTCCAGTGTAATCAACTCCTTGATTCCTGTTACAAGTTGGGAAGTAACATAATGTTGCTTTTATTGCATAAGGAAAGCGATCATTCTCTTGCGGTATCGGAAGAGAGTAGTCATAAGTATAAAACTTTTTAGAAGACCCTTTAATCATGAATTTGATTTCATCGTCTTTTGAACCAACAATATCAGATATTTTAATTGGAACGATTCCATGACCAATGGATTTGATATCTTCTTCTGTACTGCAATCAAAACTCATTGCTGAATTAATCAGTAATGCCTTCGCTGTTTCACGATCTATTTTAAGAACATCAATCAGATAGCAAAGCTTTCTTGAAATCAAAGGCGCGGCAAATGAAGTCCCAGAACTTGTATGTTTTGCCCTATCATAGTAAACATTCAAAGGATAGTCAGAATCTCCGCCATAATAACTAAGATCAGGTTTAATGAAGAACCCTAAAGCAGGGCCGAAACGGCAATAGGGTGCAGGCTTATTGTCTTTGGTCACTGAATTGACAACAACAGAATTAATTGAATCGGCAGGAGATCCGATTCTCATATCTTTCTTGTCCGAATTACCTTTATTTGTCCCGGCAACGACAAATATAACCCCATATTTTACTTGTAAATCATCAATCAAAGCTGCTACTGGAGAAATACAATTCTCATCAATCTCCATATTGCTTCCTAAAGATAGGTTCCAAACATGTATCTGATTATAATTCTGAATAATAATATCTTTGATTTTTGTCATTAAGGAAAAAATAGAATTTCCGTTACTTGTAGCTACGGCAAAATGCTTCACTTTGAAATAGCCACAGCCATCATCGAGATCCGGATCTAAATCAGGAAGGTCAACAATCAAAGAGTCTACTGCAGTTCCATGATAACTATCTTCTGGTTTTAAGGTGATGTTTGGATCTATTCTATAATCAACAGTGACAAAGTTATGAAAATAAGAAGAACCATCAAAAAAAGTGTCAATGACACCGATTGTCGGTTCATTAGTAGGATTAGGAAGCAAGGGCTCCTTGAATTCTTCAGCCTTCCCAGATTCTTTCACTGAATCCATGAAGTTCTTTACAGACATTGATACAAGATATGGAGCTTTGCTTAACAGCAAATCATAATTGTCTTTATTCATCAACACAGTTGTCGAATTAAGCAAATTGCTTTGTATGACATTTATACCTATTTTTTTGAGGAGCTCAATAGTGTCGGTGTTTGTTTTATAAAGAGTAACCAAGATTACTTTGTCTTCTATTTTCTTGTTACATCTGTAGATATCGAATTTTTCTATAAATGAAAGCTCATGGGTCAATTGGTAGAAATCGGTCATACTAAAAGATTTTGGCTGTGGTCTCTTTTCCATTGCGGCTGATTCCAATTGCTTTTGAGAAGCCTCACTGCCAAAGGTATCCGAAAAGACCGAAATATATTTTTCAAATAGATTGATTGAGGAAATCAGTTCATCCTTTGTCAATAAATAAGTAAAAAGATGAGCACGTTTTCCGTTATAGGAATAAAAACGAGCTCCGACCATGGAATCACTGGATGTTTTATGTTCATATTCGAAAAGCCGTTCTAATCGGTTTGATTTTGCCAAAATCTTTTTCTCATAAGAACTTACCAATACCGAATTCTTCAAATAAGAATTCTGATCCCAAAAATCCTTTATTGATTTCAATTGTGAAATTAGTGATTTTAGCTTCTCTAACATAATGGTTTCGTGGTTGCAAACAGAAGTTTGAAAGCCATAGCCATTACCAGTTTTTCTTTTTGATTGAAAACGTTTGCTTAAAAACAAAATATCATTCATTATTTTCTCCTTTTAATTGCCTGGAAACGGTACTTTTCGGAGTATCAGTAAGAATGGCGATTTCTCTGATAGTAAAACCTTTTTCTTTTAATTCATCTTGGGTATATTTTTTATCACTTAATTTTTCATAGATGCGCTTAAGATAATCTGTTTTGTCATCCAAAGCACTGAAAGCAATTGAAGTCCTGATGATGTTCTTAAGAATCCCTGGCGTCAATGAAGGCTTATCAGTCAATTGGATGATTTTTGAAAGAAGTCTTTCATCTTTTGCTATAGGATTTTCTTTTTGGTAATAAGAGACAAGATTGTTTGCAATCTCAATCTTGTCTTTTACAGAATACCTATCGAAACTGATGACTGAATCAAACCTTCTAACTAATGCCTTATCCAATTGCTCATATAGGTTTGTGGTGGCAATTAAAAGAATCTTGTCATCTAGTGAATCCAAGCATTTCAGTAGTGTAGAGGTTGCTCTTCCCATTTCTCTGATATCATTACTATTGATTCTATCTAATGCTAAAGCATCTATTTCGTCAAAAAGAATAATGTAATTGGATGGGTTGTAAAGTGTATTGATCTCTTTGAAGAGAGAGGTTATGTTTTTGTTTGTCTGACCTAGGGCACTGTCAATCAAAGTGCTGAAGTTTACAGACAAAACGGTTTTTCTCAATGCCTGACCTAGCTGCTTTACTGCTTCGGTTTTACCAGTTCCTGGTTTTCCAATGAAAAGAAATTTATTTAGTCCTTTTTCCCTTTTGGTAGAATTGATGATTCCCAAAAGATCATCAGTGATATCTTTTGGAAGATAAAGAGGTTGATTGCTTTCTTTTATCTCGGTGAAAAAAGAGGATAAAGAAGCAGTGTTTTCTTGAGGAACCATGTTTAGATTCTCAGATAGCAAAGCCATGATATAGTTTGAAAGCTCAATATCTCCGCTATTCTTAAAATCGGAAGCAATATCCATGCTTTTATTGACGAAATCAGTTCTATTGTTATTTGTGTAAGCTCTAATTAAATCGATAATATCGCTTTTTCTCATTGCTTTTTCCCCTCAGTAAAGTATACAACACAGATGGGACAAATTCAATATTATGTGGGACAAAAATAGAAATTGCTTCTATTTTACTTCAGCATAATTTTTAATTCTTGCTTGTAAAGAAGAATGAAGGAACCTTTTAGACAAATCCATTAGATATCTTCTGCCATGTCCTAATCTATCATCTACATGTTCTATTAGACTATAAGGTTTATGTGGGACATCTAGGATAGTCTTTACTGTATCTAGGTTAGATAGGTTATCTTTGGTGTTTATGTTATAGATAAATCCGTTTATTCCTTTTCTAAATTTTTTCTATAAAGTTATTTAGTTATTACGAGGCTATTGGATTACTCACCTTCTGTTTTAAAAAATAATTAATAGTTGTTTTACTAATAATTGCTCATCCTATCCTTATACTTCTTATCTAACTTGTCTTTATCTATCATATTTTTAGTAACTATTTTTATGCTGTTCTTAATATCATGAATAGTCTTTTCGTTATGATGATCTCCTTCTGTCTCATCATATGCCATCCAATAGATAAGATATCCACATAGATAGCAGACTATAGTTTCATCTGTTAATCCTATAGCAGATGATGAATCCATAAAAGCGCCTGTGTTGCTTTGTAGCATGAAGCCATTGCCATGGGAAAGGAATTCTGATTCATCATAGAAGAGTTTTAATATTTCTCCATTCTCTGGATTAGATTTATAGAAATCATCAATAGAAGAATAAACAAGTTGATTAATGGAGGTCTTTTCAAAGATGAAGCCTAGATTGGTAGTAAAAGCTTTTTTGAAATCATCATAAGAGATGCTTGGGCATTCTTT
>JALNVG010000161.1 GCA_023227685.1 Bacteroidaceae bacterium | reverse complement strand
GTGTCAACGTTATTTCTTAACTAAAACGCTTCGCTCGGGGAACGCCTTAGCCGCAAGGGGCGGGAGCACCCGTCCCGACGAGCGATAAAATTACATTATCTTAAATCGCCATACCTTGTGCCAGTATGGTCTCACGTTTCTTTACTGTCTTAGGTTGGAATGAGCCATCATGTTCACTGGCGTTACATCTGTTATTTTGCCATATTGAGTTTGAACCTGTTTACTCATCTTGCCACTACGATGGTTACTCCTCTCACGCTCTGCAAATTTAAAAATCCAACACTCATTAATAAAAATATATGTTCGGTTTTTATTTTGTGTGTACTAACAATAAAACAGCTTTCATTTACAACTATAATTCAATAATATCAATCGGAAGTTTTTGTAATATTAGCTTAGATTCTTCACTTATACTTTCCACATTTATAAACAAACTATTCTTAGCTCTACTCATCCCAACATAATATACTCTATCTGTTGAATTATTAGATAAATCCGGTGAACTTAGTACTTTAATATCAGCTGGTTCATTAATAATCAGCAATATATTATCATATTCCTCACCCTTAGCTTTATGTATTGTCTTATGCATTGCTTGACAATCGGAAACCTTCATGCTTAATGCCATTTCTAAATAAGAATGCGAAAGATAAAAATCTTTTATCCTTCCCTTTTTAAGTAAGGTTAGTTTTTGATTTATATTGTGTTTAACAAATTCATAGAAATCATATAGACTACCATCTTTATATTCATTTCTGTGATTTAATAACATTCGCAAAACAGATATGGTATGCTCACGATTATTATCCAGCAGGTCTAGATGGAACCATGCTTCTTTAAAATCATTGTTAAAAGCATATTCAACAGCCTTAAGATAAATTTTAATTTCAGTAGCCCTCTGAAAATCCGAATCAAAATCCGAATCAATAAGGCCTTTTATATTTACGTCTGCTTCAGTTTTATATTTCAAAGAATTAGCAATAATGTTCGGGAAAGCTAGCGAATGGACATCATCAGTACAACTTATTTCGATAGCTTTTTGATACGCATTAAGTTTGTCCCCTACTAAAAAAATAGGTTTTATCCCAGAAGTTGTACCAATAGGAGTTTGGACAAAGTCAGTTCGTATACAATTAAGCAAGTTTACAATCTCCGGGCTACTTCTTCTATTTCCATGGATCTCATAATCTATTTGCCCCTGAACAGTAAAGGAGTCAAAGTTTGCAACTGAAGCTCCAATGAAATCATATATTGTTTGTGCTTTATCACCAACGACACCTATTTTTACACCATATTGAGCTAATGATTTAATGAAATCCATGATAGTAGGTATAGTATCCTGAAATTCGTCTACAAAAAAATATGGGTACCTTGCTGCTAATATTCTATATATATATGGATGCTGCTTTAAGATTTCTATTGCTAGATATAGTACATCATCATATGATAAAATGCCTTTTCCCCATTTCAACTCAACAAATTTATCATAAGCAAGCTGGGGTACAGAATATTTAGTTTCATGTCCATACTTATCTTCGTTTTTTATTAGATATCTTGGTGTAAACTTGATTGTATTTCCTGCTCTAGAACGCCACGTGCATTTTATTAAACCTTTAACGAGTGAATTTGGATTTACCCACAAAGCCTTTATATCTCCTATTATTATATTTGCGAAAGCTTTTGTTTGAAATGGTTCTGAAGGAGAAACCCTTAAATTATTTATATCAATACCCCATTTTTCCGCATCTATATAAAGGAAAGGTTTTACAACTTGATTATATAGAAAACTGTGTATCGTACAAACGTCGACTAGAGAGTTGTCGTTTGGTATTCTTTCTAAAATAGTTTCTACACCAACATTTGTATACGATATACATGCTATCTTTCTTGATATTCCCAAAGATCTTCCATGAGCAAGAACGTTCTTTATATGAAGGGAAAGCCAATGAGTTTTCCCAGCCCCAGGACCTGCAGAAACTTTAAATGAAGATTCCGTTGGAATTAAAGTATCCGAATTTATTGTAATAGCCATTGAAGTGCATCGATAATATATTGCGGAACTACAAATTCTTCTTTAGTTGGATCGGAATTTTCCTTATAATAATTTTCTTCTAACGCCACACTAAGTGCTAACGCATTTTCTCCTTTACTTACAGAATTCAAATAACGAGCAGCTATCAGACCTTTCATTTTTTGGTCATTATCCCAACTCGTATTCAAATCTAAGGCTTCTTTTAAAGCAGTATTCTTTTTAGAGTCTCTTAGTCGTTCCTTCATTTGTTCTAATGTCGACAGATCCATCAGGTCTTTTAATTCATCAGCATTATTCATTTCTGCGACCACTATTAATTTACATCTCGAATTTGCAAATGCCATATCATATTCTAAAGTTTTTCCAATCGAAATATCTTGACGAAAATATCTTATCGTTGGATGTGATGAATATTTTTGCAATTCTGCTTCTGCATTACATGAATACTTAATATTCGGATAGATTCCATATTCAAATGGATAACATGCTTCGCCTTCACAGCATGGATCTGTATCTGTTATGCATGCGACTTTTTTACTAATGTTATAGCCGTTATTATCAAACATTTTGAGAAAATGATGAAAATAACGACCTCCCATATTTACTATTAGTACATGATCTTTTACTAAATCATACCCAAGGTATTTTGCAAACGTAGGTATTAACAACTTTTCCGCTATACCTTCAACAAATATAAGCTTTTCAGCAAAAAACATATCTGAACGTGTTGCATCTAGAAATCTCTGAACATATGCTTTTGAAGCAATATCATCATCTGAATTACTGTATTTAGTCCGAGGGTATCCTATTCCATGAGAACCATATCCCTCATAATTTAAAGAAATCAAGCAGTCCAATGAGACTGCTGACACAATCTCTGGTGAATGAGTTGTAACAATTATTTGATTAACATTATGTTTGGATCTATTACTGTTTAGGAAATTCAAAAATTGATATTGCATAGCTGGATGCAAGTGAGCTTCAGGTTCTTCTATTGCTAAAAGTGAATATAATTTGGCTTGTCTCTTCATATAATTTCCGTCAGCAGAAGCCTGCATTTTTGCAAGTAATAACGACATATAAATTAGATTGTTATAACCTAAGCCATTATTAGCAGCTGGTATTTCTACCCCTGTTTCATGCCTTATAATAAGTTTCAATACTGCCAATAGTTCCGATTCTGATAAAATTCCCTGAAAATCCGGCTCTACATTTCCAAAAGAAGCTCCAGTATCATTAGCATAATCAAGCAAGATTTTTTTTCCACTTTCAAGCCTATCTAATAAGAATTTCATAAGTGGTTTTGCTTGCTCTTTAAAAGCTTTTTGATTGCTTCGTAATTCTTCTTTAATTTGGTCCTCCTCCTTATCTTTGGACATTTTTATATCATAATCAATAAAAAAATTAAGGACATCACGCAACATTGGATTATATCCCATAAACATATTACGGCCTACATCACGCAAAGCATCAAGGAATTGGAAATCACATTTTTCAAATAGTTTATTCAAGTTTTCTTTAGAGGCAGCACGATTACCACCCCACCTAAATGAGTCGTAAAAGCGAGAATATTCATTTCTAATTACATTCCATATTTCTTGATGGTTTTCTAGAGATTTGACATCTTGTATGTAATTTTCCTCTTGTTCTGAAGAAAGGGAAAATTGAAAATTTATTAATGCCTGATATGGTTTATTAAATTTCACGATACAGCCACCCAAAAGACCAATTTCTTCGGACGTATCAGGCTCTTCTTCTGATTGTGATACTACTAATGAGATTTTTATTATTGGTGAATGTGCTTTCAATATAGTAACATCAGTTTCACAAAACATGTCATCAATAGTGATATGATAAGTATTATTAAGAGCTAAAGAAATAGCTTTCAGTAAATTGCTTTTTCCTGAGTTATTAGCACCAATTATCATATTAATACCATCATGAAATGGTATTTCCGCATTTTTATAACTTCTATATCCTTGTATCAAAATTTTTGAGATAAACATCTTGGCATTTTTAGTATGTTGTTATTCGTTAAATGATAAAAATTATTAAGAAACCAATTATGACCTATGTAAACCGATGGAACAAATTTTACATATTCTTTAATTCATGGATTAATAGGCTTAATTCGGAATAAGAATGGTCTCGCATTCCTGCATTCTTTTCCTTCATTGACTGCTCAGCATTCGCAATAGCATTATCAAGACTTCCACCATGCTTTTCAAAGTAAGCATGAAGACCTTTACACTTAACGAAAAAGTCTATAGTCTTACGATAATCGCAAAATTGATTCAAATCTTTCAAAAGAGAATCCTGATCAGAGTACATACGAGACGTGTACTTGAAATAATAAAGGAAGAAAAGTTCTGTGCAACGATGGGTCTCAAAGAACTTGACCTGACAATTAATACCTTTCTTTGGCTTTACAATAGGGTTCTCGTATTTCTTCTTCAATCGAACATATTGAGTACGCTCAGGTTCTTCATCTTTTGTGTCCATATCAATCACACAGAATATGTAATCATATCCCATAGAGATTCCATCTGCTATTTTCAGCTCCAGTTCTTTTATACTCGTGTGTTTCGGATAATCCGGTTTAATTGTTAAACCCTTAAACACATCATTAAGAGACTTGAAGTAGAAAAATTCCGTTGGACCTTCACCCAAAATCAATGTTGTCTTATGCAACCTACCCATATTAATCCTCCATATCAATAAAAATGCTACCTAGTTCAGGTTTAGCACCAAGTCTTCCAATGCGATAGGAATTATACAGAGAAAGATTCTTATGAAGTCCAAACGAATCTCCACGAGCATATTCGGACGAAGCTGTTTCTTTGTTTTTTTCAACGAACCATACCACGCCACGGTTTTCATTGATAAGATCCTGAGAAAGCAATGCTGTCTCTTGACTGGTAATAATAAGTTGTGACTTGTCAGAATTGAAGAGAAATACATTCAGATAATAGAACAACAAATCATAATGAAGGTCTTCACCAAGTTCGTCCAAATAGTAGACATGAGAACCGGTAACCATATCATACAAGGTATTAAGAATACGGACATACTTCATTGTCCCTTTAGACTGAAGCCTTAGTGGAATTTCAAAAGTTCCATTCTTTGAATGATTCAAAAAAGTAATAGACTCAACAGTTGTCTTTAATAGAGCCTCTTTCATGTTATCAGGTATGTTCTCCTGCTTGATTCGCTCTCTGAACTCTTGAGAAACAGTTCGGTCTTCAATCGTAGGCTTATATTCAACAATGTTCAAGTCTGCTTTACAAAGCATCTGATTAAAGAATTTGCGTTTCTTGTTGTCAGCATAAGCTTCGTTCAAAATATCCACAATACCTTTTTCTTTTTCCCCATCTCCATCAACATCATGACAATTGGACATAATCCAATTGCTTAATATATTAAAAGGCTCTATATCTTCCTTAAAAGCCGCTTTATTACAAACGGAAAGTACGCTATGATTATTGAGCGTATTCTCCCTTATACTATCTTGTGTTTTGATTTGTAGTTTAAGGCTCGGACCAAATTTAATATCAGCCTGAACCTTGTCTTCTACAAAAGTACGTTCATAGAACAATGACTTGGCTTTCTTGGGATAATAATTCAGAATTTCTTTGAGTATATAGTTCCCATTGAAAGTTACATCATAATCATATCTTATACCTTCAGCAAAAAATGAAACATGCATTTCTGTTGGCTTATCCGATGTCAAAGCAAAAGGAATGTACCCTAATATTTTTTTTGTGGCATTTGACTTAGGC
>JALNVG010000160.1 GCA_023227685.1 Bacteroidaceae bacterium | reverse complement strand
CTTGGCTCGAATTAAGTTGTTCGGCACAACATTCTTACTTGTCACTTTATTCCTTGAACAAATATCTTCCGCAGACCGTCAGGATACTTGAATCTATTTTGAAAGAACCTACATTTCCCGAAAAGGAATTTCAGATTGTTATGTCTAATAATCTTCAAGAATTTCTGGTAGAAAAGGATAAAGTGACTTATATTTCGCGCAATGGCCTGTTGAGGGCTTTGTATGGTGAAAATCATCCGCAGGGAAAAAACATTCAGGTTGCTGACTTTACTTCCATTTTGCCTGATGATCTTCACGATTTTTATGAACGTTATTATAGCTCTGACAATTTCACCATCTTCCTTTCAGGCAAAATAACGCCTGAGGTTGAAAAAATCGTGACTTATTCTTTCGGATATTCTTCTTTCGGTAATAGTCTATATAAGTCCGTCGATACCGATTTCCCGATCATGAAGGATACGGAAAAACGTATTTTTATTAATCGTGATGATGCTTTGCAGAGTGCCGTGTACATGGGTAATTTAACGATTAGCCGCCATCACCAGGATTTTAAAAAACTCAGGGTGTTGATAACCTTATTCGGCGGATACTTTGGCAGTAGACTGATGTCGAATATTCGTGAAGACAAAGGATATACTTATGATATTTCGGCCAATATAATTTCATATCCTGATAGCGGCATGATCAGAATCAGTTCTGAAACATCCAATGAATATGTCGAACCGCTTATCCGAGAGGTTTATCATGAGATTGATGTTTTGCAAGAAGATTTAGTATCCGATGATGAACTGATCATGGTACGCAATTACATGATAGGAAACCTTTGCCGTAGTTGCGAATCAGCATTCTCTTTAGCTAATTTATGGCAATTCGTCTATACTCAAGGCTTAAAAGATAGTTATTTCAACGACTTGCTTCAATCTATCAGAGAAGTTACCCCGGAAGAATTACGAAAACTTGCACGTACTTATTTATGTAAAAACATCTTAAAAGAAGTCGTTACAGGTAAAAAGAGTTCATAATGTTTGAAAAATAGATAGGATATTTTCATTTTTAGTTTTATATTTGTGCTTAATATAATAATAAAACCAAATGAAAAAATGTTCCTTCATATTCATCATTCTATTTTTGTTCAATATAGTAAATATTAATGCTATCGGTTATGTATATAATAATACCGATAATTTTTTAACGCCTTCTGAAGTAAAGGTAGGTAGTTATAAATTTACAGATGGCAGCATTTACTATGGAGAAATAAAAGGGCGTAAGCCATATGGCAACGGGAAAACGGTATTTACCAACAGTGATGTTTATGAAGGAGAATATGTACGTGGCTTACGTTCGGGTGAAGGCACGTTGTCTTATTCACACGGAGGAAAATACATCGGACATTGGGATGATAATCAGCGCTCGGGTAACGGGATTTATTATTTTGCAAACAACAATTGTTACGAGGGGTTGTGGCTCAAGGATTGTCAAAACGGAAAAGGCGTGATGCACTACCACAATGGCGATATATACGAGGGTAGTTGGAAAAGCGATAAGCGTGAAGGTAACGGCGTTTATTCTTGGGCCAATGGTACCAAATATGAAGGTAGTTGGAAAAATGATAAGAAAGAAGGTAAAGGCCTGATTTCATGGACAGACGGTTCATTTTATGATGGCGATTGGCATAATGATGTACGTGATGGAAAAGGAACTTTTCAATATACTAATCGTGATAAATATGTAGGTAACTGGAAGAATGATCTTCAAGATGGTTTCGGCATTTATTATTTTCATACCGGCGATCGGTATGAAGGTTCTTATCAACTTGGCGAACGCACGGGTAGGGGCATTTATTATCATACTAATGGAAATAAGTATGAAGGAGATTTTCGCAATGGTATGCTTTACGGAAACGGCGTTTTTACCTGGACAAATGGTGCTGTTTATCGCGGAAATTGGAAAAACAGCAAAAGAGAAGGTTACGGCTCCTACAAGTGGAGTAACGGTGATGTTTATTCTGGTAATTGGCTAAACGATAGCCCTAACGGAGAGGGTACACTTACTACTATTAATGGCGAAAAATATGTGGGCGGATTTGATAACGGATTCAAGAACGGCTATGGCATTCAGATAGATAAAGACGGCAATATATATGACGGCTATTTTGAAAAAGGTTTGATGAATGGTTCGTTTGTCGTAAAAGACAAAAACGGTAAAATCATTTGGCGTGGAACATATAAATCAGGAACTCGGCTATAATAAATATATATCAAAAGTCTATTCAACAAAATACATAGCTAAAACAAAAACAAGTTGGTAAATATCATCTTAGTCATTAGTATTACTAACGATTGTGGATAGATTATGCGCTATTTGCAGCCCTATTCAATAATATGACAATAAATATTAAGTTATAAATTAAGTATCAAGCCATGAATATCGAAGTCTGAATGAGAGATCGGCAGATCGGTCACTGCGGAAATTAAGAAATGGTCCATATAGTCAGCATCGCCTATTGGTAAGTGGTTTCGAGAGAATATGTGGGGACTAACCACTTTTTCTTATTATCTCCTGTAGATATAATAAAAAGATCATCAATATTTAAAAATACATATTATCAAGTAAGAAACATAAATATATTAAAAAGAGCAGTGTAATGTAACAAAAAAACTATCTTTACATAGATGACAAAAAAACGCTTTCCTTATCCGCTGACAAGGAAAGCATTTAACACAAAAACTAAACTAGACTTAACTAAACTATTCAATTTCAGAATTTCACAATCCCTTTTTCAGTTACAAAGATAAGAAATGAATCTTTTCCAAACAAATATTTTTTGTAGGAAAATCATATATTTTTATATTTAATTGTAATTAGCTCCTTTCATTTAAAAAACGTTGAAATCCTTCTTTATAGCTGTCACTTATAGGAATATAATTCTTGCCGAAAACGATGCGGTTTCTTTCTATTATTTTTATTTTACTTTTTTGAACGATAAACGACCGGTGTACGCGGATAAAACGACTACCAGGGAGTAATTCCTCAATGGACTTCATACTCATTAGTGAGAGGATAGCTTTCGGACTATCTTCAGTGTAAATTTTGACATAATCTTTTAAGCCTTCAATATACAAGATCTTGTCAAATTGAATTTGCAAAAGTTTGTACTCGCTTTTAACAAAAAAACTTTCTTTTTCTTCCGGCTTTTTCTTAATAAGTTCAAACCATTGAAGAGCTTTATTGGCAGCTTGCAGAAAGTCTATGTATGAAATCGGCTTCAACAAGTAATCAAGTGCATTAACCCGATAGCCATCAATGGCATATTGGTTAAAAGCTGTTGTAAAGACTATTCGGGTATGTTCATCTATCATCCTTGAAAATTCAAGTCCGTTGAGCTCGGGCATTTGAATATCAAGAAAAAGTAAGTCGATTTTTTTATCCGGGATTTCTTTGAGTGCCTGAACAGCACTTGAATATTTTCCGGTCAACAGCAAGAATGGTGTTTTATTGACATAGCTCTCCAAAAGTCCCAGTGCCAAAGGTTCATCATCAACTATAACACAATTTATTACCATACGTTTGTTTTTTATGTTGAAGTTTTATCTTTAATTCTTAATATCGAATAATATTCTTTTCCATCTTTTGTAATCCCCTTATCCCATATATAAGAATCTTTATAAAGAATTTCAAGTCGCTTTTGTACTTGCATCAATCCAATACCAGAACCGCTTTTGTCTGTATAAGTTTTAGGATAGTTACTGTTTTTTATTTCGCAAATAATTTCGTCTTTTTTTTCGGAAATGGAGATATAAACATAACTTTCGTCGGTTGGCGAGATACCGTGTTTGAAAGCATTCTCTATGAGTGAAATAAACAATAATGGAGCAACCGGGGTTTGGCTATCAGGATAAATATTGAGTAAGGTTGTTATCTTTACACTCGATGATAAACGAATTCGCATCAGTTCAATGTAGTTACGTATGAAGTCAACCTCTTTGGATAATGGTACGAAATTCTGCTGATTGTCATACAATATGTAACGTAGCAATTTACTGAGTTCTTGAACAGCCTCTTGTGCCTTGTTTGTATCAAATGCAATAAGTGCATAAATGTTATTCAGGGTGTTAAGCAAGAAATGTGGATTGATTTGATTTCTCAAATTCTTCAATTCTGCTTCGGCTCGGCTTTTTTCCGCCTCCTGTCGTGCTGATTCGGCTTGAGCCCAACGCGAACTCATTCGTATAGCTGCGCTTAGTCCGACTACAAACACAAGGCTGACTATATCGCGAGTGACAAATATCCATCTTGGCGGTTGGTATTGATTTGATCTCATGATAACCCATGAGAAGAAAAAGTTATTCCAGAAATTTAGAAGTAGCCACGCGGTAATAATTAATAAGACATTATAAAAATAGAACCTACGCTTATTGTTCTTGAATAGAAATTGAGGAATGAGAAATAGATAATTAATATAAAAAGTCAGTAGAAAAGTGAGTGGAACACCCAAGTGGCTGATATAATGTTGCCATAGGATGCCCCCATTTTCACGCTGAAGAAAAAAAATCGGAAAGCCGAAAATAATTCCCCAAGTGACAATATGTATTGTCACTTCTAAAAAGGTATTTCTTTTTTCGGATATTTTTTTCATCATAACAAAGATAATATATTATTCGTATCGGATAGCATCTATCGGATCTAAATCGGCAGCTTTCTTTGCAGGATACCATCCGAAAAAGACTCCTGTTACCGTGCATACAGCAAACGAAAGTACCACACTCCAAAGTTGAACGTATATAGGCCAATGTGCAAAGTAGTTTACGGCCCAACTTGTTCCGCATCCTAATATTACTCCAATCACGCCTCCGGTGATACTGATGAGTATTGCTTCAATCAGAAATTGACTCAAGATATCAATACCGCGAGCACCAACAGACATACGAAGTCCGATTTCACGAGTACGTTCCGTTACGGATACATACATTATATTCATGATGCCGATACCTCCGACAAGTAGTGATATGCCTGCAATACAAGCTAAGAGGGTCGTCATCAAATCTGTGGTAGAATTGAGCATCGTACTCAATTCTTCCTGCGAACGAATGGTAAAATTGTCGTCATCACCCGTTTTTATCTTGTGAGTACGTCTCAATATGGTCGTAACTTCGTCAATGGCCGAGTCGGTCATCTTTTCGGAAATTGCTGATGCATAAATTTCTTGAATATACGTTACTGCAAGGATTCTTTTCATTACAGTGGTATATGGTGCCAGAACAATATCGTCCTGATCCTGTCCCATACTATTGTATCCTTTGGATTTTAAAATACCGACAACTTGAAACGGCGTTTGATTGAAACGGATAATGTGACCTATAGGATCTTCTCCGTTTGGAAACAGATAACTGATTATTGTTTTTCCAATTACACAAACCTTTGCAGAACTTTGAATATCTGCTTCGGTAAACATTTCTCCACTTTCAACAGATAGCTGGCGGATGTCCAGATAGTCGGGAGCAACTCCTGTCACGCTTGATGAATAGTTATTATTGCTGACAACAAGTTGACCGGATTTGGAAACAACCGGACTGATGGCAGAGATATATGACATTTCATCGCGTATTGTTTCATAATCTGCAAGTTTCAACGTCTGCATCTCTGACGGATCCTGACGTACACCACCGCGCATATCTGCACCGGGATGTATCATAATCATATTTGATCCCATTTCGGCTATTTGCTTCTGTATACTTCTTTTCGAACCTTGTCCGATAGCAAGCATCGTAATTACCGAGGCCACACCGATAATTATACCGAGCATGGTAAGAAATGAACGCAGTTT
>JALNVG010000159.1 GCA_023227685.1 Bacteroidaceae bacterium | reverse complement strand
TATGCACTGATTCGCCGGCGCCAGTTTGATAGTAACAACATGCTGGACTTTAATGAAATTAAAATTAATTTAATAAGCAAAGAACTAACAGTAAATGACCATCCGGTCACCCTGACCAAAACGGAATACGAATTGCTCCTCTTTCTGATAGGCAATAAAAACAAAGTAATCTCAAAGAGTGCCATTGCCGAACATCTGAGTGGTGACATGGCTGATATGCTTGATAATTTTGATTTTGTATATGCACATATCAAAAACCTCAAATCGAAATTGCAGGAACAAGGTTGTGCGGATTATATTAAAAATGTTTATGGTACCGGATATAAATGGACATCATGAAAGATTTATCACAAAAAAATCTCACCCGGTTTGTTATCTGTATTTTTTGTCTGCTGATGCTTGCCACACCGATGTTCTATTACATCACCAAAAGCTATTACGCCGATGAAATGCTTGAAATGCGCACCGTAATCAACGAAAGTCGAAAGTTCGTCAACGAAGATCCGCAACTGAAAAAGGCAATGGTCAATTTTGATAAAAACGATTTCATAGAGAATATAGCTACCGGCATGGTCATCCAATATATACTTATTGCCGGCATATTATTCATTGCACTTATCATAATGCAAGGGATAATTTCAAAACGACTGTGGAAACCTTTCTATAGTACATTGGAACGAGTGAAACAATTTTCACTGGAAAAAGAAAACATACCGCAATTTGAAAAAAGCAGTACTGGCGAATTTATGCAGCTCAATGCCACATTCACACAACTCATGACAAACAATCTGCGAAGTTACAAGACACAAAAAGAATTTACAGAAAACGCTTCTCACGAATTGCGGACACCACTGGCTGTCTTTCAGGGAAAGCTGGATCTGTTACTACAACAACCTTTGTCCGAAGCACAGGCCGACATCGTAAAAAGCCTATACGAAGGTATTGCACGACTTGCCAAACTCAACAAGAATCTCCTATTGCTTGCCAAGATTGATAATCAACAATATACCGTTCTTGATAATGTAGACATCACAAAAACTTTACAAGAACATTTGGCTATTTTTGAAAGCTTGTCGCAAAGCACTACGATACAGACTAATATATCTACCGATCCTATTATTATCAAGGCCAACAAAACTCTACTGGAATGTATGATCGATAATCTCATCGTCAATGCCTTGCTACATAACAAACAAGGCGGCATCATAGAAATCGGGCTAAACAATGAATCTTTTGAAGTATCCAATCAATCCGATGAAGGTGCATTGAATAAAGAATTATTATTTCGACGTTTCTATCACTCGCCGGAAAAGTCAAAAGGAAACGGGCTCGGGCTGGCTATAGTAAAAGCCATTTGCAACTATCACAACTGGATTATTGACTACTACTATCAGGATCAAAAACATCATTTTAAGGTATCATTTATTCACTGAAAAAATGAAAAAAATTCTTATTGCTTTATGTCTGTTGTACATCCTTCCAATCAAGGCTAAATCACAAATCGGCAGCGAATTGCCAATCGACAGCTCGCAAATAAACAAACGGGTACATTACTCAATTCTTGAGAAGTTCGACAAAGCGACCTCTACGAAATTTTATCGAATGACTTATATAGCCATTCCTCTCATTGCAGGAGGACTGATGGTGAAGAGTGAAGATGACCATTTCAGAAATTTGCGAACAGACTACTTCCCCACCTTTCACCATGGCTACGATAATTACACACAACATCTTCCGGGAGCTCTAATGCTCGGACTAAAGATGGGTGGCGTGCAAGGCAGGAGTTCATGGGGACGAATGTTGACGGCAGATGCCTTCTCGGCCATTCTGGTAACATCGGTCGTTCTTCCTCTCAAGTCCTTCACTCATGTGATGCGCCCCGATGGTTCATCAAAAACCTCTTTCCCATCAGGACATTCAGCCACAGCCTTCATGGAAGCCACGATGCTGGATAAGGAATACGGGAATGTAAGTCCTTGGATTAGTGTGGGCGGTTATACCGCTGCCACCGCAACAGCACTTACCCGGATGACAAATAATAGACATTGGTTAAGTGATGTGATGGTTGGAGCCGGCATTGGCATTATATCCACACAAATAGGTTATCTGCTCTCCGACTTGATTTTTAAAGATCGAGGCATTCACCAGAAACCGGGGCATGCCGTAGAATGGGACAGGGATAGAAAGCCCTCTTTCTTAGGACTTTACCTGGGATTTGTTCTTCCTATGGGAGATTTCGTTTCGACCGACGGTAATAAACTCTCTGCCAAAACCGGTAGCAGCGCAGGCTTTGAGGGTGCCTATTTCCTCAATAAATATATAGGTATCGGCGGACGTTTCACCATAGCCAATTTCCTGCTTTCAATGAATGGTGAACCTCTGAATTATTCGGCGGATATCGTATCAGAATACGCCGGTGCTTATCTTTCTTACCCGTTGACACCTCAATGGTCTTTGGGTGGCAAACTACTTTTGGGTTATAATAGCCAGACCCGCGGAAAATCGGAAATTTCTACACTGAACTTCAATAATAAAAACTGTATCGGAATTGGTACGGGAGCTTCACTCGGCTATAGTGCTAATGATAAATTATCCGTAAAATTCCTTATGGATTACAACTTCTTGTGCAAAGAAAGACCTATGCAATTGCTCACCATAGGTGCCAGCGCTTGCATTGTATTCTAAAGAACAAGGTTTTATATAGAAAGTTTACGCTTTGCTAATTCCGCTATAAACTCCATAGTACCCTCGATACCAAGCATGGACGAATTTATGCAAAGATGATATGAAGAAGCCATACCCCAAGTCTTGAAACTGTAATAATTATAATAGTCCGCACGTTTCTTATCGGACTTCTCCATCCATTTTTCGGCTTCGTCGGCAGAAATCTGATGGATCTGAGATAAACGAGCCACACGGTCTGCCTGATCTGCGGTGATAAACACATTCATGCAACGAGGATGACTGCGCAAGATATAATCTGCACAACGCCCGACAAACACACACGACTCCTTGGATGCCTGTTCACGAATAACATCGCTCTGAATTTTGAATAGAGAATCATTGCTCAGACAATTATTTCCGGTCACTGCCGAACTACTTCCCGCATAAGGAAAGCGCATACTATAGAAACCACCCAGAAAGTTGTGAGAAGCATTCTCGTCAGCCTTTTCGAAGAATTCCTTGCAAAAGCCGCTCTCTTTGGAAGCAAGATCAATCAGCTCTTTGTCATAATAACCGATACCGAACTTCTCTGCCAGTTTCTTGCCGATTTCACGACCTCCACTACCCAGTTGACGACCTATATTAATCACAAAATATTCATTCATAGCGAATTTCTATTAATTCAAAACTTGTTCGGAGCAAACTTACATATATTTTTTAAGACACACACAATAATTCATAAAAAAAGATATTATCTTTGTCTCAATTTAAATAATACATATTCCTTAATTATAATGATAATAAAAAATAAGATATTACACTGGTCTCTTTTTTTCATCATATGCAGCTTTATTAATATCTCCTGTAATAAAAACGAAACGATCGATGAAAATAAAGATCCCAATTATACCGCACCTACTTCGGAAAGCAGCAACACACAAGACTCTGTTTACGAATATACTCCGGCACCGGGACAATTCATCGGAGAAACTTCTACCGGAGGCTTTTCAGGCAATGAAAAAACTGCCAAAGATGCCGTATCTTATGCTACCGAACGTTTAGCAAAAAAGAAATTCGTTTCTCTCGGAGGATTCGGCGGATATATTGTTGTCGGATTCGACCATAGTATCGAAGCCACTACCAATACCTACGATTTTGCTATCCGTGGTAATGCTTACGAAGGCAGTTCTGAACCCGGCATCGTCTGGGTGATGCAAGATTCCAATGGAAACGGCAAACCCGATGACACCTGGTATGAACTTAAAGGTAGTGAAAACGATAGCACAAGCACTTTCAAAAATTATTCCGTCACTTACACCCGACCCTCTAAAGCCGGACAAAGCGTATCGTGGACGGATTCGAAAGGTAAAAGCGGTCAGATAGATTACTTATCCGAATATCATACCCAAGATTACTACTATCCCACTTGGATTACGGCTGATTCTTATACACTAACCGGTACCTGCCTCAAAGCACGCAATACGGAAGACGACTCCGGTCAATGGACAAACGCCACATATAAATGGGGATATGTTGATAATTATGGCTCAGACAACATAACCATCAGTGGCGAAGATGGTCAGTGGAACGGCTTTAGCATTTCCAATGCCATCAAGACAGACGGTACAGCCGCCCACTTGAAATTCATTGATTTTATCAAGGTACAAACCGGCGTCAACGCAAAAAGCGGATGGATAGGAGAAATCTCTACCGAGGTATACTCATTCATCGACCTGTCCATAGATTGACCAACATGAAAAAGGGCGTCCTCGTTTTTCTCTTTCTACCGCTGCTTACTGCCTGTATGGATTACGGTCCGGTGAAGGAGGAAACTTTTGATGTGAGCAGCGACGCAAGCGACAGTCTCGACATTTCAGGCAAAGGGGTATTCATCACAAATGAAGGTAATTTCATGTATGGCAATGCTTCCCTATCCTATTACAGTACAACCACAGGGAAAATAGAAAACGAAATCTTTGCTCGTGCCAATTCCGAGAAACTTGGCGATGTGGCCCAATCCATGACAATCAGAGACGGCATCGGATGGATCGTCGTTAATAATTCAGGCATCATCTTCGCTATTAATATCAATACTTTTAAAGAACTGGGACGCATCACGGGTTTCACTTCTCCCCGCTACATTCATTTTTTGAGCGATACGAAGGCCTACGTCACACAACTCTGGGACAAACGCATCTGCATTGTCAATCCGAAGACTTTTAAAATTACCGGATACATAGATACACCCATGGTCACCGGCTCCGAATCGACCGAAGAAATGGTTCAATACGGGAAATACGTATTTACCAATTGTTGGAGTTATAATGATAAGATTCTTGTCATTGATACGGATAAAGATGAAGTTTGCGATTCAATCCTTGTCGGCATACAACCCAATTCAATCGTTCTTGATAAATACAATAAGCTCTGGGCCATCACAGACGGTGGCTACGAAGGTGATACTTACGGTCATGAAGCACCGGCTCTGTACCGGATTGATGCCGAGACACACAAGATTGAAAAATATTTTCAGTTCAGCATTGATGATTCTCCCTCTGAATTACAGCTCAATAATACACGTGACACATTGTATTTTATCAACAAATCTGTTTGGCGCATGCCTGTCACAGCAGAGCAAATACCATCTACACCTTTTATTAAATACAAGAGTACTTTGTTTTATGGACTCACAGTAAGTCCTGTCAGCTCCGAAGTTTATGTGGCTGATGCCATTGATTATGTACAAAATGGAATGATTTTCAGATATTCGCCGCAAGGGATACCTCTGGATAGTTGCCGGGCAGGAATCGTTCCCGGATCATTTTGTTGGAGATAAAAAGAGAGATCAATGCGCACTAATAAAATCATTATCCAACCATTCAGCTTCCGGTCACTCAACCGTATAATATTCTTCGTCATCATGACGAGCTTCATACTTCCTGTGAATGCCCAAAAAAAGGACAAGAAAGAGATATATTCTACGGCCTACAGCCTCAACATCCCCGAAGTGAACATTAACGGCAGACGGCCTTTGAAAGACATTGGCATACAGCAAACCAAGATTGATACCACTGTTCTTCATGAAAACATATCACTCTCAATGGCCGATATCCTGACACAGAATTCTACAATATTTATTAAGCAATATGGCCGCGGATCATTG
>JALNVG010000158.1 GCA_023227685.1 Bacteroidaceae bacterium | reverse complement strand
GTATTCGTCCATGTTCCATAAGTCGCGGGCTATGAGTGCTTTCAATTGAATTTTAATAAGAGGTAAGGAAGTCTGATATTGCTTTTCGTCAAATTTTACTGTCGAATTTCGAAGTTGTGAAAGAATGTCATCGCCCACCTCAAAATGCTTTTTGAAATCTTCAAAAGTTTTATAGCTATTGGCTAATTCTTTACGGTGGCTCTCAATATATTTTGTTACTGAACTGATAACTATTCCCTGAGCTAAAAGGTTGCGGTAATAATCGGAGTAATATGTTGTATCTATGGGCACAAAATAATCGGGCATGATACCACCGCCACTGTATACCGTACGCTTTAGAAGTTTAGTATAGCATTTTAGAGAATCGGGGAAGTGAATGCTGTCTGCACTATTCATTTCTCCACGATTATAACGATTGATTAAATCTTCCGAATAGGCTTTTATATTATCATCTCCGGAATTTCCTTTTTTGTTCGAAAGAGCTTCGTCTGCTGTACTGTGATAAGGCTTTTGGATGCATCTTCCTGCCGGTGTGTAGTATCTGGCAATAGTGAGACGAATCATAGAGCCGTCGGGTAAGTCTATTGGGCGTTGAACGAGACCTTTACCAAAAGAACGGCGTCCTATTACAACACCACGGTCCCAATCTTGAACTGATCCCGTTACGATTTCGCTTGCTGATGCTGTGTATTCGTCAATTAGAACAATAAGCCGTCCCCTCTGAAATATTCCGTCTCCTTTGGCTCTAAATTCACTGTTTGGAGTTGATCGGCCTTTGGTATAAACAATCATATCTTTAGCTTCAAGAAATTCGTTGGCTACGTCGATAGCTGCATTTAAATATCCGCCTCCGTTGCCTTGCAAGTCAAGAATAAGATTATTCATTTTCATCGCTTGTAATTTTAGCAGTGCTTCTTTAAATTCTTTGGCAGTGGTTGCGCCGAAACTGCTGATACGGATATATCCGGTTTTAGGAGCAATCATATAGGCTGCGTCTAAACTGTGAATTGGAATTTCATCACGTTTTACAGTGAATGTCAAAGGTGATTTAACACCGCGCCGTATGATTGTGAGTCGTGCTTTGGTGCCTTTTGGTCCACGAAGGTGTTTCATTATATTAGGAGTACTCATTTTTACGCCCGCTATCACGGTGTCATTAACATTAATGATACGGTCACCGGCGAGTATACCTATTTTTTCGGAAGGACCATTACTGACCGGTTGGATCACCAACAGCGTATCTTCAACCATTTGAAATTGTACGCCTATACCGTCAAAATTACCTTGTAATGATTCATTCATGTCTTTAACTTCCTGTGGATTGGCATATGTAGAATGCGGGTCGAGTTGAGCTAACATTTCAATGATAGCTTGGTCAACCATTTTATTTTCATCCACTTTATCGACGTAAAATTTAGAGATTGCAAATTCAGCCAATTGCAATTTGCGCAAAGCGTTGCTTCCGATACTTTGAGCCTGAGTGCCCATAAAGCACAAACATATTAATAATGTAATAACGGATATTCTTTTCATTTTTTTAATTTATTGCTAATATTTATCTCTTTGGGAATAAATGAGCTAATGTCTTTTTTGAAAAAAAGTAGTTCGCGAACCATTGATGAGCTGATGTAAGCCAATTCCGGTTCCGAAAAGAGAAAGATGGTCTCGAGTTGTCCTAGTTTACGGTTTATCTCAGCTATCATTTTTTCATATTCAAAGTCTGCTACGTTGCGGACACCTCTTATAATAAAACGAGAGTTGATTTGTCGGGCGAAATCGATTGTTAGTCCTTGATATGGAAGAACCTGTATCCTTGGATTATTACGGTAAAGTTCTTTAATCATTTCTACTCTGTCATCAATGGAGAAAATATTTTTTTTGCTTTCATTAATTCCAACGCCGATTACGAGTTCGTCTATTAATGATAATGCACGGGCAACGATGGCTTGATGTCCGATAGTGAAAGGGTCAAATGTTCCGGGAAATATACCTCTTTTCATGATGCTTGGTCTTCTTCAACTACAAGGTTGTTAATAATGAACTCCTGTCGTTCCATTGTGTTCTTGCCCATATAGAAGCTGAGCAAATCATTTACGGCATCGGTTTTGCGCAGGGTAACTTCTTCCAGACGTATATCTTTGCCTATGAAATATTTAAATTCATCGGGAGAAATTTCTCCAAGACCCTTGAATCTTGTAATCTCAGGATTTGGTCCTAATTCTCGAATGGCATTTTTTCGTTCTTCGTCCGAATAACAATAAGAAGTTTTTTTCTTGTTACGTATGCGGAAAAGTGGTGTCTGCAAGATAAATATATGTCCTTTTTTGATTAAATCAGGGAAGAATTGAAGGAAAAACGTAATGAGAAGTAGACGGATATGCATGCCGTCAACATCTGCATCAGTAGCTACAATAACCTTGTTGTATCGTAAGCTGTCAATGCCGTCTTCAATATTTAAAGCTGCCTGAAGAAGGTTGAATTCCTCATTTTCATAAACTACTTTTTTTGTCAGTCCGTAAGAGTTGAGAGGTTTTCCCCTCAAACTGAAAACTGCCTGCGTGTTGACATCGCGGCTTTTCGTGATGGAACCGCTGGCAGAATCGCCCTCAGTAATAAAGATACATGATTCTTCGGAACGTTCGTCAGCTTTTTCATCATTAAGATGGAAACGGCAGTCACGTAGTTTGCGGTTGTGTAGATTGGCTTTTTTTGCCCTGTCACGTGCCAGTTTGGTAACGCCGGCTATAGCTTTGCGTTCCCGCTCTGAATCTTGAATCTTTTGAAGCATAACGTCTGTAATCTCGAGATGCTTATGTAAGAAATTATCCACTTCTTGTTTGATAAAATCGCCAATAAACTTATTGACTGATATGCCGTTGGGAGACATATTAGTGGAGCCTAACTTGATTTTGGTTTGACTCTCGAACATCGGTTCTTCAACATTTATCGCAATAGCACCGACAAGTCCGTTGCGTATATCTGAAAAATCGAAATTTTTGTTGAAGAAATCTTTTATTATACGTGCCAAATGCTCTTTAAAAGCACTTTGATGGGTGCCTCCTTGTGAGGTATGCTGACCGTTGACAAAAGAATAATATTCTTCGCCATATTGATTGGTATGTGTAAAAGCTATTTCGATATCTTCGCCGATAAGGTGAATGATGGGGTACAATCCTGTTGAAGTCATGTTATCATTTAACAAATCTTCTAGACCGTTGCGCGAAATGATGCGCTGCCCATTGTAAATCATGGCCATACCTGTATTCAGGTAAGTATAGTTGCGAAGCATAGTCTCGATGAATTCCGAATGAAAGTTGTAGTTCAGAAACAGGGTGTTATCGGGGATGAAAAAAACATAAGTTCCATTGCTTTCGGTGGAGTCATGTGTTTCGTCGGTTAATAATTGGCCTTTTGAGAAAATAGCTGTGCGAACTTTCCCTTCACGGTAGCTACTGACTTCAAAGCGCGAACTTAGCGCATTGACGGCTTTCAGACCTACGCCATTTAATCCTACGCTTTTTTTGAAAGCCTTGCTGTCGTATTTACCGCCGGTATTAAGTACACTGACGGATTCTATTAATTTTCCTTGCGGAATGCCTCGACCATAGTCGCGAACGCTGACACTGAGATTATTTTCAATATTGATTTCAATCTTTTTTCCGGTATTCGTTCCTACACTCATCTTAAATTCATCAACGCAATTATCAATTACTTCTTTGAGAAGCACATAAATTCCGTCTTCGGCATGCGAACCATCTCCCAGTCTGCCAATATACATTCCGGGACGTGTTCGCACGTGCTCCATATCGCTCAGATGACGGATATTATTGTCGGTATATTCTACCATTTCATTATTCGTTGCCAATTTATTTTAGATTTAGATTTTACTTAATTTCTTTTATATAAGCCCGGCGTCTTTTGTGTTGTTCGTATTTGAAATAATCCCATTGCGCCTGAACCTTGCCGTTAAGCTCAAGTTCCGGATTACTCTCAGCATAAGCGAATCCCATCTTTCTATAAATAGGGATCAAGTCTGAGAAGAGTAAAGCATTTACACCTTTATTTTGATATTCCGGCTTGACGGCTACAAGTAGAAGATCGAGCATTTTGGCTTTCTTGAAGAATAGAGCTTTTAACAAGTAATACCAGCCTAATGGGAGTAATCGTCCGTGCGACTTTTGCAGGGCAACAGATAAAGAAGGCATCGAGATGCCTACGCCAACCAGTTCATTCTTAGAGTTGAGAATCAGCGGAACCATGCGTAAATCGACGATAGGAAGATACATTTTAATATATTGCTTGATTTGCCCTTGTGACAGTGGAGAATAACCATAAAGTGGACTATAAGCTTCATTCATTAAATTGAATATGGCCTGACCGTATTCTTTTGATATTTCTTTTGATGAAGTACATTTTTTGATCCTTAAGCCATATTTGTTTTTTACAATCTCTGTAATGCGTTCATGCTTTTCGGGTATTTGTTCAGGAATATATATTTTATATTCTACCCAGTCGGCATCTTTTGCATATCCTAATTTCTCAATGTGTTTGGAGTAATAAGGGTAGTTATAGGTTGTTGCCATCGTGCTCAATTGGTCAAAGCCTTCTATCAGCATGCCTTCTGCATCAAAATCGGTGAATCCCAGTGGCCCTTGAATTGCATCCATTCCCCTTTCTTTACCCCAATTTTCAACAGTCTTGAGTAATGCTGTAGAAACTTCAAGGTCATCGATGAAATCAATCCATCCGAATCTTACGTTCTTTTTGTTCCATGTTTCATTAGCTCGTTTGTTGATTATGGCTGCTATACGTCCTACCAGTTTATTGTTCTTATAAGCTAAAAAATAATCAGATTCACAGAATTCAAAAGCTGCGTTTTTTTTCTTATTGAAGGTATTGAGCATATCGTCATAGAGGTCGGGTACGGAATATGCATTGTTCTTATACAATTTGTAATTGAATCTAATAAACTTCTTTAGTTCACTTTTTGTAGCAACTTTTTTTATTGTAACAGACATAGTTTCTTAATTATATATAATTTACAAAGATAAAAAATTATCTTCAAATTTTCGCCGCAAATTCATACAATCTTGTTTTGTGCAACTAAATAAAACTTTTTTCGGAGACATAAAGAAGATTCTTTTTCGGTGATTTGAATTGATATACAAGCAAAAAAAAGGCGACTCATCACGAGCAGCCAATCTTTATTAACCTAAAATCTAATACTATGAAAAACACGATGCAAAGGTATGTATTCTTTTTGAATTTCCAAATCTTGCATTCTTTTGATTGCGTTTTATAACTTGATTTATGAGTTTAAACGATGTATTAACTATTTTAGGCTTGATCGTTAAATATTGAGATATAAAATCTCTTTTTTTTATTTTTCAACAAAGGAGTAAAGAGCAAATGTTCTTTTCCCGATGCTTGTTTGAAGAACGTTACTTTTTATTGCAATAGCATTTGTTTGCGGTATGATGGCAAACTGATGTCCCAAGGTATTATCCGCATCTAAATCAGGAGAATTGAAGATTGTGCAACTACCATCGCCCAATGTAACTTTTTTCTTTAATCCCTTGAAGGTAAGCGACAAGGGCTGTGTCTCATCAGATGTATTAACTATTTTGACAATAATTTTATGGCTGTTTTTATCGTAGACAGCACTTGCAAAAAGTCCGTTTTGCCCCTTTGCTCCGGTTACCGGTTGTTCATCCATTGTGAGTGGAAGTACATTTGTGCCTCTGTTTAAAGAATAAAGTTGTTGTACGTAGTAACTGCAGGAACGCACTGAATTCAGATTATCAAACCAAATTAAATCAGGACGCCATTGCCAACCATCAATGTTT
>JALNVG010000157.1 GCA_023227685.1 Bacteroidaceae bacterium | reverse complement strand
CAAGTTTATTATGATTTTCCTTTCATCACAGGTACATCTGTTGAGTCATCAATTGCTTTTGGTGATTTGATTGTCAAGGTTCTGAATTCTCAAAAATAAAAGGTTATGCCTTTGAAAAGAGAGCATCTTGGCTTTTGTGAGTCGAGATGTTCTTTATTAATTAAAAGTTCAAAATATAAATTATGCCAGCAATAGTTATACATAGTATTGAAATGACTGATGAACAAAAAAAAATTATAGCAGATAAATTCATTAGTACATTTTCTGAAGTAACAAATGTGCCTAAAGATAGAATTTATTTATTCTTTGATGGTTGCACATTAGATAATGTAGCTGCAGGAGGAGTTTTGTTTTCTGAAAATCCTCCCCAAAACGCAAAAGCTAAATTTAATTCAAAATAATAAGATTGTGGTTATGGATGTAAATCAAGTAATTGTAAAAGTTCTCGAAGATATAGGCGTAGGTCATGTTTTTGGAGGAAGTGGTCAAGTTAATGCTTCTATGCTTTTGGCTTTACGCGATTCGAAAAAAATAAAAACAATAATCATTCGTAATGAGCAAGCTGCTTCATTTATGGCGTGTGGATATGCGATGTTTAATCCTAAGAATCTTGGAGTTTGTTTTGCTACAGGTGGGCCTGGTGCTTTTAATTTATTTTCAGGTATGGCTGTTGCATATTCTGATTCTTTACCTATTTTAGGGATCACCGGTTATACGTCAATGAATCAGCGTGGTAAAGGGGCGTTAAATGAGTCGACGGGTTTGAGTAGAACTCCCGATTCACATGCTATGTTTTCGGCTACCACAAAGAAGTCTTATATTATTGAACGGAGCGAGGATACTTGTGATATTCTTGAAGATGCTATAAATACGGCTTTTGAAGGCCGTCCGGGCCCTGTCCATATCCATATTCCTAAAGATATTACAACGGCGCATGTGCCTAATTATCGGCAGATTCATGTGCATATAAGTCCTGTATTGCCGAAAAGTGTTCAAATATTAAAAGCGGCTGATTTATTGAGTGATGCCATTGAGCAGAAAAAGAAAGTAATGGTGATAATAGGTTATGGTTGTATCCGTAGTGAAGCGGATTTTGAGATCAAGACGTTGATTAATAAATATCAGATACCTTATACTCAAACGATGGATGCAAAAGGATTTCTTCCTGAAAACAGTCCATTATGTCTGGGAGTTTTTGGTACTTCCGGTGATCAGGCAGCTGTTTCTTATTTCAAGGATGCCGATTGTGTGTTAGCGATGGGTAATTCTTTTGCACAAAATGCTACTTTTGGTTTCAAGCCAGATCTGTTTAAGGGCAAAAAAGTTATTCATATTAATATTGATTCTCATGAAATAGGCAAGGTTTATAAACCTGATGTCGGCATATTAAGTGATATTAAACCTGCAGTTGTAGCTATTACTGAGGAGTTAGCTAAACGTAATCTATTGCCATTATCCATTCAACTTCCAAAAGGTAAATTTTTTGAAGAAGCACCTCATAATGGTGCAAAAAAAATATATCCAGGTGATTTAGTTCGTATTCTTTCGGAAAATCTTCCTAAAGATGCTATCGTTATGGGAGATGCAGGATCGCATATGTTGTGGCTAAGTTGTTTTTTACAACTGAACAAAAATAACAGGTATCAAAATCCTGGAAGTTTTGGCCCGATGGCTAGTAATACAAACGGAGCTATAGGAGTAAAATGTGCTAATATGGATAAAGTAGTGATAGCTGGTGTAGGAGATGGCTGTTATCAAATGGCAGGTTTTGAACTTCTGACAGCAGTACAAAATAATATTCCAGTGATCTGGATTATTTTTGATAATTCCGAATTTAATATCATAAAAAAATTTTTGCTCAATATGTATAATGATTATGCATTTATGAGTTTCAGAAATCCTGATTATGTGAAATATGCTGAATCTTGTGGCGCAATGGCCTATAAGGTCTCAAAAATAGATGAATTTAGGCCTGCTTTGTTGAAAGCAATTAGTAGTAATAGACCCTGTATTATTGATGTTGTGGTTGACAATGAAGTTTATCCAATATTTAATTTAGGAAGTAAATAAATTTTTTGTTAAAATATATTTATAATGAGGTTGAGAAAAAGTGTTTTAGTTCTGGTTCTTTTTGTAAGTTTACCAACTATAGCACAGGAAAACGTTACATATAGTAAAGATCATATAGAAGTTGGTATAAGAGGCATAAAATCTTTTTTGCGGGAGCGAGGCGATTTAGCTTCTCCTAATAGGCTTGTCTGTAAAAAGGGATTGCCTTCAGGATTTAATGTGGATTATTTTCATTCGTTTAATCAGGATTTTCAACTTGGAGTTTCTGCTAATTATACATTGCCTGATAAATATGGATATAGCTATATCAATTATAATGGTTCTTCTTCTACAATAATTAGTGAGAATGTAAAATTCGGTTATTTCAATTTATCTACTAAAGCACGTTATTTGTTCAGGGGTGATAAGAACTTTGTTCCATTTTTCGAAGGCAATGTTGGTTATACTTTTTCACCGAAAGTTGATGATTATGTTTTTTTTGATACTCCTGAAACTCTGGAATATAAGATTTATAATAAAAGAGGAGGTATATCTTATGGTGTTGGTGTAGGAGCTTTTCTAAACAAAAGAGTTAAAGTTCAATTAGGTTATGGATATTCGAGGTTTTCTATGAATGCATATGTAAATACCAATGCTATTGCTTCCGATCCTAATGTTTTATATAGTGGTCCTGACAAGATGATTCAGCATTTTGATTTTATTAATCATGATTTTTATATTTCGTTGGCTTATGTATTAAGTGTTGGCTCTCAAAGAACAGCTAATATAAAAAAACATACATCAAACGAAAATGCAAACAAAGGATTGAGTATAAGTATAGGGATGGCTACAAGTATGGCTATTTGTAAATATCACCATGATGGTTATTTTCCCAATGATGTTCTTGTTTATAGTAATCTAACGAATATGTTTACGACCAAGGAACCTACTTTTGTTATTAATGCAGAATATCAGTTTGCGTTGACTAAATCCTTTTCTTTAGGTTTAGGTGGTAATTATTATACTCCAACAGAATATTCATGGGATAACAGGGTTGAAGGGATTACAGAAGGTATGACATCGAAGAAGGATTTCTGGTATTCTTACAATCTCAACAGTTTTACTCCTTATTTATCCGTTTCTTATGTTTGTAATAAGATATCGCTTTCTCCATATGTTAAGCTCAAAGGGGGGTATAATATGGTATGGTATACGAATGAAAACAAACAAGGTGATGGTGAAAGAAAAAGCACAGAAATTCATGATGAAAATGGATATTATGCCGGTTTAGGTTTCGGATGTCATTTCTCTCAAGATTGGGGATTAGAGCTCAGTACGGATTTTGCTCATTCTAAATTTACACGTACCTATCAGGCAGCGAATAAAAAGGGTGTATTTGTGGATCAAGATGATAAATTGAAAAATAATATAATTTCTATAGGCTTTAAAGTTGTAAGGACTTTTTAATCAGATGTAAAAATGAGACTCAAAATTAGCAATATTAAGATTGGTTCAAAATCCTTTTCTTTTAACATTAAATGGCAAGAGGCATGGAATAATGAGCTTAATAATGATGGTGTATATGTTTTTGCTAAATATAGGAAAAACGGTATTTGGCATCATGTACAACTGATGGAAAGTAGTCCGAATAATTTTGATCCGGCCAAGAATCTAACGCCTGCTAGTTGTAATGCAGGATCTGATACTCAACTTCAAATGTGGATACCTGAAGAAAGAATGGGTGCGTTTTTATATCCGGGAAAAAATATTGAGAGGGATATGAATTCTAATAATGTTACATTATCATGGCTAAATCCCAATGCTGACGATTTAAAAGTTATGGCTTTGGAAATGACCTATATTTCTCAAGGAGAATTTGAATTGGGCGATCCGGCTGGAACAAACGGTCCTAAGAATTGTCTTTATACTTATCCTGATAAAGGTACATATAAGATTACTTCCGAAAAGGCTATATCTTTTGATAAAAAAGAAGGTTATCTGTATTGTGATCAGGATAATAATCGCAGTCGCGATGAAGTTCCTTTTATTATTCCTGATAATTTTCCAAAAGGTTATAATGCTTTTTGGCTAATGAAATATGGATTGAGTGAACGAGAATATGTGAGTTTTTTAAATTTACTTACTCGTAAGCAGCAACAACAGCACGTCCGAAGCAATATAATGACTACAGACATATCTAATTATTATGTGATGACCGATTCTGATATAGAAAAATATCGTCAGGCAATTGTAATTGATCGTAGAAATGTACCAGATATTGATAAGCCTTTAACCTTTTTTACTTATGCTCCTGCACGTGCATGTAATGCTATTGCTTGGAAAGATGTTGCAGCTTTTGCCTGTTGGGCAGGTTTGCGTCCGATTACCGATTTCGAATACGAAAAAGCTTGTCGTGGTCCACTTCCTGCCGTACCTTTTGAATGTGCGTGGGGTTCTTCTATAATTGGTCGTGTAGATACCTTCTCAGGTGCTGATGGTTCGGGTTATGAGATTAAAGTGCCGACAACCGGATTAGTAAATGCTAATGTAGCTAGTGGCATCGCACCCTTTGAAGCAGCAAAGGGGGTTACTGTTCCACCTAATTCCGGATTTGAAGGGCCGGTTACTTGCGGGTTATTTTCAATGACACGTCATACGGGTATTTTAAAACGACTTAATGATGGTGCTGGATATTATGGTAATATGGAACTGTCCGGAAATCTTTGGGATCCAGTGGTTACTTTTGGAAATGCTAAAGGGCGTGCTTATACGTTAAAGCATGGAACAGGTGAATTAGATATGGACGGTTTGGCTCAAGTACCTACATGGCCTGGTGTATCTGGTGAAGGATGTGGTGTGCGTGGTGGTGTTTATCGTAGCCCAGATGAAACTTATTTATGTGTGGCTTTGCGTTTTGCCGGTGCACATACTAAGGCAGAGCCACGTTTTAATGGTGGTTTAAGGATCGCATTTTAATATCTAATGAATTGAATATTATGAATCAGTTTAAATTTCCGGACACAGGACAAAAGATATGTTATGATTTAAGTGGAAAAGTAATTTATCCACAACCTGTTGATTTGGAATTTTTAGAAGATGGTTGTCATCAAATTAATCCATTGCAGTATAGAAAATACAATTCTTCACATAGGGCTCTTGATCCTTCTGTTTCATGGCTGGATGGACATCGTATGACGGAGGATTTGAATACAGGTTTAATGTGGGCTATTCAAACTGAAAAAACAAATGAGCTGACTTATTATAATAATGTTTATACTTGGGCAGATGCAAAAGAAGTTTTTATTAATCAATTGAATATAAACAACTATTGTGGTTATAATGATTGGAGATTACCTAATAAAGACGAATTACGGTCTATTGTAGATTATTCCCAGAGTGAACCAGCAGTGCAATTTGCTTATTTTCCGAATGTAAAGTCTGATTTTTATTGGACTTCTCTTACTTATCAAATGCAATCGGTTTTTGGATGGGCTATATATATGGGATTGGGTAGTGCTACGGCGATCAGCAAAAAGAGTAAACGCCATGTTATGGCTGTAAGGGGTGGATTTGATAAACGCTTTGGAGTGATGGACGAATCTAGATTTGTTGATAATGGAGATGGGACGGTAACAGATTCTGTTACAAATTTAATGTGGCAACAGGGTGATAATGAACGTATGAATTTTGTCGATGCTATGGCTCATTGTAAAAAAATGAATCTTGCTGGTTATAAAGATTGGAAATTGCCTAATATTAAAGAGCTAAATACGATTTTAAATTTGGACCGCGTAGATGGTTGGTGGTATTTTAAGAAGTTTTT
>JALNVG010000156.1 GCA_023227685.1 Bacteroidaceae bacterium | reverse complement strand
TGATAATAAAAAAGCTTCGAAGCATCAACAACAGATGCTCCATCTTTTACATGTGCGGTTATAATTTCTTTTGTTGCAGAAGCCAAGTCGTCGAGTGAAGAACCTTTAAGTACTCCGATAGAAACGCCCCCGGTCCAATTATCATCAGTCGTTTCTTTTGTTTCGTCATAAAGATCCCTATAATAGTCATAATAGCTGTCACCAATTCCCGTGGCAAATGAATCACCGGTCTTACCCGAAAAGAATGCAGGTACAACATCTTCATACGGAGCCCCGGATCCGGGAGTTTCTGTTGGCGAAGCGATGAAATAATCGGCACAATCTTTCAATTCATAGGCAACTTCAATAGATTGCATGAAACAGGCATCAAACAATATGAAATCAAGATGTGGTGCTACCGACAATGCTTCTTCTAAATCGAGGATATCCATCTTAGAGGATTCGTCAACCCCCCACCAGCGGGTTTTAGTAAATGAAGAAACGGATTTCGAAGGAAGCCACCCCTCGCCATGCGACCAAAGAACAAGTCCGTAAGAATCAGCCGGATAAGAAGTAAAGGCTTTCTTCAACACTGCTTTCATCACGGAAACATCCACGGAATTTTGTTCCTGATAACTAAATATCGTATCTTTAATAATTTTTCCTTTTTTATTAATAAGCCTGAGTAAAGTCGGAGCAGAATGATCATCATAATAAACTAACAGATTGTATGAATTAGTATCAACTTTGCGCATACCTTGCACCATCTCACTTAAATCTTCACTGGCAAAAGAAGATAACGAATTATCTGCAGCAATATATACTAGTACTGTACGAACTTTAGTTTGTGTAAGAGGTTCATCATTACCCGGATGACAAGCACTTAACAAAAACAAAAGACTTAATATAGAAAATACAATTATGTTTTTTCTCATCTCATCATTAAATAATGCACAAAGTCTAATCTATTCCTCTGGATTATTAAACTTAAAATCAACAGAATCAATACGTTGTATTTTCTTTGATCTTTTATTCTTATAATCATTCAATATACCCAATGCTTCTTTTGTAATGCGCTTCTTGTTTCGAGAAAAATAGATCATGCAAGTACTGTTCTTTTGTAAATCTTTGGCTTCTACATAATCTTTCAATTGATAGCTATACAGCTCACGATGTTTAAGAAACCCGTCACTAATCTGTGCGCTGTCCAAGATTTGGACATCTGTATAGTATACAACGGTGTCCATAAAAGAAACTGAAATGCCAAAAGCATAAACGGGCCTTGGTACTCTCTTGAAAGAGAAAGCACTAAAGAAAAGAAATGCCATTGCGCAAACAAATAGTAATTTGAAGTATTTCATACCAATTAAAGAGTTTAATTTGGTACAAATATAATAAAAAAACGACCTATCCTTCAAGAATAAGTCGTTTTTTCTTTCTTTTCTATATTATAAAATGAAAATCAAAATTACCCTAAGTAAGATTTAAGCAACTTACTAAGATTTCCATTTCTTAAATTGCGGATTGCTTTTTCTTTGATTTGACGCACACGCTCACGGGTAAGTCCGAACTTATCTCCTATCTCCTCAAGTGTCATTTCTGGTCGTCCGATACCATAAAACATTTCAAGAATGGACTTTTCACGAGGGGCTAACTTTGATAGTGCTCTTTCTATCTCTGTTGACAAGGACTCATCTACCAATGTATTATCAGCCATCGGAGAGTCATTGTTAACTAACACATCAAGCAAACTGTTATCTTCGCCTTGAACAAATGGAGCATCAACAGATACATGACGACCCGAAACCTTCATAGATTCCGAAATCTTATCTACAGGGATATCCAACTCATCGGAAATCTCTTCGGCTGATGGACGACGTTCATTCTCTTGCTCGAACTTAGAAAACGCCTTGTTTATTTTATTTAATGAACCAACTTGATTTAAAGGTAAGCGCACGATACGAGATTGCTCGGCCAAAGCCTGAAGAATAGACTGACGAATCCACCAAACAGCATAACTGATAAATTTGAAACCACGTGTCTCATCAAACTTTTCGGCAGCCTTGATCAATCCCAAATTACCTTCGTTAATTAAATCGGGCAAGCTCAATCCTTGATTCTGATATTGTTTGGCTACGGAAACTACAAAACGGAGATTGGCTCGAGTTAATTTTTCTAAGGCTATACGATCACCTTTACGAATTCGTTGAGCCAATTCTACTTCCTCTTCAACCGAAATCAATTCCTCACGCCCTATTTCTTGCAAATATTTATCAAGAGAAGCACTCTCTCTATTTGTAATACTTTTTGTTATCTTTAATTGTCTCATTCTTACTTATAAAATTGTATTGAGGTACAAAGATAGCAATAATATACATCTACATCAATTAAATTTCACAATTTTTAATATACTCAAGACTAGTTCATCTTGAATTTTGTTTTATTAACCCAAATAAGACTTGAGCAATTTGCAACGGTTACTATTACGTAAATTTCGAATGGCCTTTTCTTTAATCTGCCGTACACGCTCACGGGTAAGACCGAATTTATCCCCGATCTCTTCAAGTGTCATCTCGGCACGACCTATACCATAGAACATCTTAATGATTGATTTTTCACGGTCATTCAATGTAGACAAGGCACGATCTATCTCCTTGGATAAGGATTCATCTTCCAATCTATCATCCGTTGGGGGCGTACTATCACTCACAAGTACATCAAGCAAACTATTGTCCTCACCATCAACAAAAGGTGCATCAACAGATACGTGACGGCCAGAAACTTTCATTGACTCGGATATCTTTTCCGTAGAAATATCCAATCTTTCGCCTATTTCTTCAGCCGAAGGTCGACGTTCATACTCTTGCTCAAACTTTGAAAAGGCCTTGCTGATCTTATTTAGTGAACCGACTTGATTAAGCGGCAAACGTACAATACGTGACTGCTCGGCCAAAGCCTGAAGTATAGACTGACGAATCCACCAAACAGCATAACTGATAAATTTGAAACCACGTGTCTCATCAAATTTCTGGGCTGCTTTAATCAGACCAAGATTGCCTTCATTTATTAAATCAGGCAAACTAAGACCTTGATTCTGATACTGCTTAGCCACAGAAACTACAAAACGCAGATTAGCACGAGTAAGTTTCTCAAGAGCTGCAGCGTCACCTTTGCGAATGCGCTGAGCTAGTTCAACTTCTTCTTCAACCGAAATTAAACTTTCGCGACCAATCTCCTGTAAATACTTGTCAAGAGAAGCACTCTCTCTGTTAGTAATGCTTTTTGTGATTTTTAATTGTCTCATCATTCAATCTAAATAATTACTTAAAAAAACCTTTTATCTCAAAAGACTACGATTTTATAGAAGATATATCACTATTCTCAATAAAAAAATAGGCAATTCCTATGTAGTATAACAAAAAGAATGTCGACTTGTTGACTGTCGGCATTCTTTTTTTTAAATTCTACTGATAATAAAAATATAGCCCTGTTATTTTTCGGTTAAATCTACGGCATAATATCCACGTTTACCGGAGGGGAACATACCCGTTAAGAACAAAACAGGATTCGTTGATTTTACCGCAGCATCCAGTTGCTCTTTCAAATCATTAGCTGTTCGCATAGGTCTATTGTTGGCTTTGAGAATGATAAAGCCCTTGCGAATACCGGCTTCTTGCATACGACCATCGGTAATACCTGTTACTTGCAAACCGTATTCAAGCCCCAACTGTTTCTTCGTATCTGATGAAAGTTCTTTGAAGCCTGCACCAAGAATTTCCATTCCGGCAGTCTTAACGATCTTAGTTGTTCCTTGTTCATTCCTCAAAGTCACATTAATAGATCTTTCTTTCTTATCACGGATTAACTTGACAACAACCTTATCACCGGGACGATGTTTTGCCAGTTCTCCTTGCAAATCAGCCATATTAACAACTTTCTTGTCGTCTATTCCAACAATGACATCATCAACCTTAATGTCTGCCGATGCAGCAGATCCGCCATCGATAATTTCACTAACCAGTACACCGTCTACTACCCCCAGTTTGTCGGCCTTCTTCTTTAAATCATCGCTATATTGCTCATCGGTAATAGAACCGCCACGAATACCGAGTATTGCACGTTGTACCGCACCATACTTTCTCAAATCAGCAATGACCTTGGTCATAATGCTTGTTGGTATAGCAAAACCATATCCGGCATAAGAACCGGTAGGAGAAGATAGAACCGCATTGATTCCTATCAGTTCACCTTTGGCGTTAACCAATGCACCACCGCTATTACCTTGATTAATGGCAGCATCTGTTTGTATAAAGGATTCGATGCCGCTCGTATACACGCCTAATGTACGAGCCTTAGCGCTGATAATACCGGCCGTGACAGTAGATGTCAGATTAAACGGATTACCAACAGCAATTACCCACTCGCCGACTTTTATCGCATCGGAATCGCCTATCGGTAAAGTTGGTAAATCTTTTGCTTCAATCTTGACCAATGCCAAATCAGAACTTGCATCAGCACCAATCACACGACCTTTAAAATGACGATTATCATTCAATGTAACGGTAATTTCGTCAGCACCGGCTACTACGTGATTATTGGTAACAATATAACCGTCATTAGAAATGATAACACCGGAACCGAAACCTACGGAAGGTTGGGTTTGCACTTGTTGACGACGTTGTCCGTTTCCTTGTCCGAAGAAAAAATCAAAGATATCTGGTCCGGAGTCGACAGTCGTAGTCTTTGAAAGCTGCGTGGATTTGATGTGAACCACAGCTTCGACAGCTATTTTTGCTGCTTGGGTTAAATCTACAGGCTGGGCACCCTGATCTTTAAAAGATGCCAGTTGAGAATTTCTGTTCTGTTGAAACAGATCATTGAAAGATGTTTTGTCAAGTAATTCATTCTGCCTTGCTTGAAAAAATTTGTACGAAGTAAAACCTGCAACCCCTGAACTCAAAAGAGCTACAGCTCCGATGCAAAGAATAATTTTTGTTGTTCGTTTCATACATTCATATTGTTTAATTGTTAATATATTGATTCATTTAACTCTTATGACGTTAAAATAACAACAAAATCTATTCAGTTATTCTCTTTACTATGATTATTTTTTCTCTTTTAACAGACACCGAAAATTGCTTAACAGGGGTTAACTGCAAGAGCTGACAAATTTACATTCATTACATTAATATTTAAAAATTCAGCACCTCTGTAGTTTAAAAATTGAGATAGGAAACCTCTATCCGATAATTCCACTGAGGAAAATACAGGTTACCACCCTCCCATTCAACTTCACCTCGCTGAAAATCCACCGTTTCGCTACGGGGATACTTTTTCTTCGGGGTCAATGGCATCGAATAATCATTATTCACAATCAGACGCCAAGAATCTATGCCACCCAAAAAGAAACCGGACTCCTCCGCACTTTTGCCATATTCCGGTATTCCAAAGGACTGATCAACCGGAACCCATCCAACACCTTGAAAGAATACTTCCGCCCAATCATGCATTCCCACATCATTGGGATGCATCATAAATCCACTCTGAAAATGAGCGGGAATTCCGCAAATACGGCATAAAGTAATGAAAAGCAAACTCACCTGACCGCAATCACCATGATGATGATCAAGCACATATTCCGGAATATTTTTTATCGTTGAATATTCACGTGCAGAGGCCCAAGGAAAACGTTCACTTATCCAACGAAATATCCGCCGGGCCTTAAGCAATGGATTAGATTCACCGGCTGTCAATTTGTCAGCCAACGCTCGTAATCTGGGCGAGAAATGTATATGGGTATTTCTTTCCGCGGTATATTTTTTATACATAACCGTCGTCGTATCATAAGGAAGAATCCGTGCGGGACGCAAATTATACCATTCTCCCCAAGAGGTGAATTCGAACGTTTCTGAAAAG
>JALNVG010000155.1 GCA_023227685.1 Bacteroidaceae bacterium | reverse complement strand
TGAAATCCGAATCTCAGTTACTGAACGATGTAGTCGTTATCGGATATGGAACACAACGAAAAAGTGACCTTACCGGATCCGTTTCCAACGTAAACAGCAAAGAATTCAACCAAGGATTAATCAGTTCTCCGGAGCAATTGATCAACGGTAAAGTTTCCGGCGTGCAAATCATGAGTAACAGCGGATCGCCAACAGCCGGAAGTACTATTCGTATTCGTGGTGGCGCCTCGTTAAATGCCAGTAATGACCCTCTTATTGTGCTTGATGGAGTACCCTTGGAAATCGGTGGCATCAGCGGTAACAGTAGCAACTTCCTGAGTTTGATTAATCCGAATGATATCGAGAGCATGACAATCTTGAAAGATGCCTCTTCAACAGCGATCTACGGTTCACGTGCATCCAACGGAGTCATTATCATTACAACAAAAAAAGGAAATAGCGGCAAGGTGAAAATCAGCTTTAACAGCACCAATTCCATACAAACCAAAACAAACATGCCTGATATGCTTTCACGCAAAGAATTTATCAATGTTGTTGAAACAAAAGGAACTGATGCTCAAAAGGCTTTATTAGGTGATAAAAATACAAATTGGTATGACCAGATTTATAAAACAGCCTTTGGTACGGATAACAATTTAAGTATATCCGGACAATTGAAAAAGAATTTTCCGGCTCGTATTTCTTTAGGCTATTATAATCAGGATGGTATTTTGAAGACTGATAATGCAGAACGATACACCGGGAATCTTTCCTTATCACCGTCTTTCTTCGACAATAACCTGAAACTGAATTTGGATTTGAAGGGCTCATATAATAATAACCGTTTTGCCAAGACCGATGCCATCTGGGGTGCAGCTACATACAATCCGACCATCGGTGTTTATTCCGGTAATACAGATTTCGGTGGATATAATGAAGCCATCGATAGCAATAATGGGAAACCGGCTACCAACGCCATCTGTAATCCACTGGGCTTGTTGAAACAATATAACTCAACAAGTACTGTAAAACGTATTGTCGGCAATTTTGATGTAGATTATAAAATGTTTTTCCTTCCTGACTTGAAATTTCATGCTACTGTAGGCTATGATTATGCTGAAGGCAAAGGTTCTATCTTCGTTCCTGCCAAGGCTGTTTTATATAACACTACAGGTGGACGCGATTATAGTTACGGTCCTCAAAAGAATAGCAATCGTCTACTGACTACCTATTTAAATTACTCCAAGTATTTTGATCAATTAAAAAGCAATGTTGACTTCACCGTCGGTTATGATTTCCAAAAATGGATTAGTAAATCAAATGCTTATTCGCAATATAATGTGGCTCAAGAAGTTGAAAGCAAAACAGCTGCTACCGACCAGCGTCATGTATTGATGTCTTATTACGGTCGTCTGAATTATTCCTATGATTCCAAATACTTGCTTACGGCAACGGTTCGTCGCGATGGTACATCACGATTCAGCAAAGATAACCGTTGGGGTACTTTCCCTTCTGTAGCTTTGGGCTGGAGAGTAACCGAGGAAGATTTCTTAAAAAACAATCCTATTCTAAGCAACTTGAAACTTCGTGCCAGCTATGGTATGACCGGTCAGCAAGACGGTATAGGTAATTACAATTATATTCCCGTATACACCATCAGCCAGGACGGTGCACAATATCAATTCGGTGATGAATCTGTGTACACTTATCGTCCCGAAGCTTATGTCTCCAATTTGAAATGGGAAACAACCACCTCTTATAATGTAGGTTTTGATTTCGGTTTGCTAAAAGACAAAATTAAAGGTAGCTTTGATTACTATACTCGTAAAACCAAAGATTTGTTGGCTACTGTTCCGGCTCCCGCAGGTACGAATTTCGATAAAACCATTCTGACCAACGTGGGTAATGTGAATAGCCATGGCATTGAAGCTTCTTTGAGCATAACACCTATTGATACGAAAGATATAACTTGGGATATCAGTATGAATGCTACATGGCAAAAAAAGAAAATCAAAAACCTTTCGCTTGTCAAAGGTACTAAAACAACAAATACTTCCGTCGGTCCTACTATTGACAGCTATTATTTTCAAGTGCTGAGTGAAGGCTACGAACCATATATGTTCTATGTTTATCATCAGCTGTATGATACGACGGGAAAACCTATCGAGGGTGCTTATGCCGACATTAACAATGATGGTCAGATAAATTCAAGCGACTTGTATCACTATCATTCTCCGGACCCATCTTGCATCCTCGGGTTGAGCACTTCTTTAAGATATAAGAAATGGAACTTAAGTATGAGTTTCCGTGCCAATATAGGCAATTATGTATATAATGGCATGTCAATGGATACCGGTGCATGGAGCACAATGTCTTATAACTCTTCTCAATTGAATAATTTGTCAAAAAGCTATCTGAAAACGGGTTTCTCAAACCGTGAGTTTTTAAGTGACTATTACGTTGAAAATGCTTCATTCTTGAAAATGGATAACTTGTCATTAAGTTATAATTTCGGTCATATCTGCAAATGGTTCAGTTTGAATGTCAGCGCATTGATGCAAAATGTATTTACTATCACAAACTATTCCGGTGTTGATCCGGAAGTGCCGAATGGTATGGATAATACCTTTTATCCCCGTCCACGCACCTATTCTCTGAGCCTTGGATTAAATTTTTAACCTGTTAAAAAAGAATTGAATCATGAAAAATAAGTTTTATACAATTATAGTAGTTGCATCAATGCTCGTTTCTTGTGCAGGCGAACTAGACCAAACGCCAAATACCGAAACGACATCAGCCGATGTGTATACATCAGTTGCCAACTACAAAGCTGTCCTAGCCAAGCTCTATGCTTCCTTTGTTATTTGTGGCCAGGAAAAAGGCGGCGGTAATGCCGACATCAGCAGCAATAGCGGGTACGATTATATGCGCTGTTATTTTAATCTTCAAGAGGCCGGGACAGATGAACTAGCTTCTACCTGGCTTGAGGGCGACAACATGACAAATATCTCCTATCTCTCTTGGGACGACAGTGATCCGTGGGTAAGCGATACATATTACCACATCTATTACACCATTACTCTTTGCAATGAATTCTTACGCAACTCAACAGACAATAAGATCAGCTCGTTTACTACGGATGAGCAGACCGTAATTAGGCAATATGCTGCCGAAGCACGCTTTCTGCGCGCATTAGCCTATTATCATGCCATGGACTTATATCGCAATATTCCGTTTGTTACCGAAACCGATCCCGTAGGCGCCTACACTCCTCCGCGTTACACGGCTTCTCAAATTTTTTCTTATATCGAATCAGAATTAAAAGATATCGAAGATGCTTTGCCCGATAAAAATGATTGTGTGTACGGTCATGCCCCAAAGGCTGCAGCATGGGCATTATTAGCCAAACTTTATTTGAATGCCGAAGTCTATACGGGCGAAGATCATTATACAGATTGCATTACATATTGCAATAAGATCATTAAAGATGGATATTCATTAAATTCCAACTATCAGGCTTTGTTCAATGCAGATAACAATAAGCGAACAAATGAAATTATTTTTCCGCTTTGCGTCGATGCAGAACATACGATGTCTTGGGGTGCTACCACCTATATTGTCTGTGGAGCAATGAGCAGCACTTCCGATTATGAAAATCCTGCCGATTATGGTGTCACCAGCGGTTGGGGTTCTTTCCGTGTACGTGGAGAAATCTCCGCCTTGTTTGAAGACGGTGATCAACGTGCTCTATTCTTTACTGAAGGACAAACTCAATATCTTGATGAACTTGATAACCAGTCCGATGGTTATTTAGTAACAAAATGGACCAATCTGACAGATGCCGGAGAGACTGCATCCAACACAGGTTCCGACGGCGTGAATACCGATTATCCCATGTTCCGTCTATCTGATGTTTATTTGATGTTGGCCGAATCAGTACTTCGTGGTGGAACGGGCGCAACAAAAAGCGATGCGCTCGGTTATGTCAATACTATTCGCGAACGGGCATACGGAAGTACGGCTGGAAATATCAACGATAATAAACTTACACTTAGCTTCATTTTAAATGAGCGCGGCCGTGAACTTTATTGGGAATGCACTCGTAGAACAGACTTAATTCGTTATGGAGAGTTTACAACCTCCGATTATATCTGGCAATGGAAAGGTGGCGTAAAAGACGGTACATCCGTAGATTCGAAATATAACATCTATCCTATTCCTGCTACGGAACTCTCTGCCAACCCGAATTTACATAATGAAAACTATTAACAATAAATCGATATCGATATGAAAATAATAAATAAAATACTCTTATCAGTTTTTGGTCTGATAGTACTTGCTGCCTGCGATAAAGACGGAGATTTGATCTACATGACAGGATTGAAATCGGGTGATTTGGCTGCCACCGAAACAAATATTGTACTATCACAAGAAGTGGATGATAATATCGTGACTTCTCTTGCCTGGTCAACTTCCAACCTTGTAGTCAGTGATACCACGGCTTCTGCACCAAACGTACTAAGTGTAACGTTGCAAGTTTCTTTGTCAGAAGATTTCGCAATAAAAACCGAAATAACCGAAACTTCCTTATCGGCTGCTTTCACGGGTTCTGCATTAAATACGCTTGCAAAGAATTTGGGTGCCACTCCCGGTGAGGCTACCCCTGTGTATTTCCGTATCAAGCAATCAATAGCTTCCAATGAAGACCCTGTTTACAGCAATATAGTCACCATAACAGTAACCCCATATCAAATAGATATGAGCGTAGGCTATATTCTCAACAGCAAAAGCGAAGATACCGGTATCACACTATATTCGGCAGAATCAAATGGCAAATATTTAGGATTCATAGGTGCTACGGCCTGGTATAATTTCTATTTGAAAGAAAGTGATAAAACAACATGGGGCAATTACGGCGAAGACGGTCATGTATTTGTTCTCTCTTCGAATGACAGTAAATGGAGTTGTTGGTTCCCCGGACAAGGAGGATGTTATTATGTTGATTTAAATACAATCTCAAGCACATGGAGTGCACTTTACATTCCGACTTTGACACTAACAGGAGACTTGAAAGGCGATATGACTTACGACCGTTCGCATAACAAGTGGTATTATAATTATACTGCCAGTAAAACAGGAACCATCACAGTGCAAATATCAGGAACCGGTGCTCAATACAATACCATAACGGGCACTACTGATGCCTCCGCAATAAGTACGGCAATTTCCTTTGCACAAAGCGGAGAAAATATTACCTTTGGCACAGGCAACGCCACTAATATTCAAATCAATGTGAAAAAAACAGGTAAAGTAGCTTTAGTATTGGATTTAAGTAACCCGAAGTCATACAGTTGTACGGTAACCGATGCAATATCCGATAATACAGTCAGTCGGCAGCTTTGGATATCCGGAATAGATGACGGAAACAATGGCGGTAGTTGGACCTTTGATAATTATCTGACTTTATATGATGAAGATAATCTGGCCTATGCGACTGTGCTCAATGTAAATTCACTATATGGCTATCAGTTCTATACGGCAGAAGAAGATTGGAGTAGTAATTATGGAACTTCAGATGGTACTTCGGCAAGTGGAACACTCGTAGCAGCAGGTGGAAATATCCCTGCACCTACAGCCGGATTATATTTATTTGATGCCTCAATAACAAATTTGACTTACGCATTGACCGCAGTAACAAATGTATCTTATGCCGGATTTAATGATGACTGGACTATGGTTGCACTTACGGCTTCCTCAGAAGCACCTACCACATTCACCGGCACAGTTACCATTTCGAAAGCATCTAAATCCGGCTTTAAAATTTATTTAAATAATTCTTGGGATTATTTTTTTGGTGGCAGTAACGGATCCCTTTCTTATAAGGGAAACGGCATAACAGATGACGCTACCCTGGCAACCGGAATATATAT
>JALNVG010000154.1 GCA_023227685.1 Bacteroidaceae bacterium | reverse complement strand
TATCTCTATCTTATCGTATGTATTCAATAGCACAAGCATGTCATTATTGGCTCTATTTGTCAAATATGGATTGTATTGTTTCATTTCATTGTATGAACTGACCAATATACTATAATCAACATTGATAAAAGACGGAAAATCTTCATGATTAAAAACCAATGAAAACATCGATGTCGCAAGTTTTTGGCCCGCATTGTCTCCTGCGTACGCAAAAGCTAATTTTCGTGCACCCACAAAAAAGTCATCAATAATATACTTGCCATTTTTCTGTTTTTCTGCGTATAGCAAGATTGTATATTTGCCAACATCGGCTGTTGTTATTAAATCAATTTCTTTGGATTGAGAAATCTCTTTCTTATCCAAAATACCTTTCATTAGTAATTCGAGATTACCAAAATCCCTATCTGAAAATTCTGAAATATCCAATTCCAATGAAATATGCAGTTTATTAAACAATTGCTCTATACGAAGCCAATATTCAGCCTCTTTATTTAGACGACCTGCATTATTACCATCATCATTGATATTTAGAACTAAGCCTCCCATTTTAATATGTCCAAATAGCGTAACAGATTGAATAAACTTCAATTCGTTTACTATTTGCGAAACTCTTTTGCAACTTCTATGAAAATTCACGGTCTCCTTTGGCTTACCATCTTGAATGTGGATGGTAAAATCCATGCATTCTCCGATACGAATTGTAACCGAATCTTTTTGAAATTGCTTTGTGTATTCATTGAAGTAGACTACATCCCCTACAGAAACCGGTTCATGAATAGTTTGTATTGGTACAATATTGTACTCCTCATAACCAATAGGATATAAACTTTTATAATCTCCACTATTGATTTCTGCGTATAAGCAGATGGGATTATTGAGAATATACTCAATTGCTTTCTCTTGATTGTCACATTCTGATAATGGAATGTTGATTTTATGTCCTTTTTTCAGAGCTTCGTCCAAAGACATAGGTCTCTGCCCTGCAAATGATGTTTGTCTTTTGCAGTTAATATCGAAACTTTTAAACTCTATTTCAAACTCTTGAGCACTCTTTGTATTTATTGACTTTAACGGAATACTTACTTGGCCCCTACCATTTGCTAACTCGATAAACTTCTGGAGTTTCATCGGAGTCAGGAGGGCATAGTAGAAAAAACATTCATCAGTACTTATTATATATACAACAAAATAAGCTATACCGCCATCTTGCTTGTAATTTTTCAAATTTGAGACACAGACTGGATATGTTGGTTTCTTAGGCAATTGTTTCACAGTCTTGCCTTTCACTTGAGTATAGACTTTGGTAGTTGATCCATTTTCCCATTTTATCATAATATCACCATCCCAAATTGGTTCACGGTCATTTTGGGAAATATAATCTTCCAAAACGTCACTATGATTAAAAAAATACCGGACGCAATTTATTGCTATTCTTTCAATCTTTACACTTCTCATAACAGCTTGTTAAGTTCTATAATCTGTTTATGCAACTCATATTTCTTATGTGCCTGCCTCTCAGCTCTGCAACGTTTTTCCAACATCTCAATCTGTTTCTCTATCTTTCCACGTTCAGCATCAGCAACAATCTGCTCATCTAGTGAATGTTCATCTTCAATCTGAATGTTTCCCACCTGCTGTACGATATGCTCCCAAACAGTATCAAGATTTAAGCCGAAAAGTTGCAACTTAAAATCGCCTATCCGATACCAATCCGAAATAATCAACTGCGTATACATCACCACAAGTTGCATCATATCATTCATCCGAAGAACAAAAAGCATCTTTTGAGGAATCAATTTTGCAAGAGTCCCTATGTTGCGACAATCATACTCTTTCCTTTTCAACATCACCTCAAGAACAAAAATAGACTTCACCGTTTTCCCCTCTTCAATATTTAGTGTCGTCGGGGACAATTCGTTGACAATAGCAATTCTGCTAATGTCATTGTCAAACCGTTCCCTCGGCAAAGAACTACTGCCGAACGAACGAAAAATCGCCGTTTTGGGCAATGGCTTGTTTACTTCTGTTTTTAAAGGTAATCCTAACATAAGATGCTACTTTATAACAAGAAAACAAATCAGCTCAAAATCATCCAATCCTGATATTTGGTCATCAGCAAAACTAAGTTGTCCACCTTCAAGAAAAGTATTTATGTCCGAGCGATCTTTTACGTCAACGATGCCTTGAATGGCCTTTTGTAACAATTCACTATAATGGCTCATCTGTTTGCCTTCACGAGTCTCCTTATTAAACTGTTTACACAAATCTTTAATCGGTTCATGTTTGCCTTTGCAGATGCTTCGCATGATGTCCAGCAGTTTCTTCGGTGAGAGATAATCGCAGAGTATCGACCCATCATCAGCCAAATACACCATATAAAACGGGTGAAGACGATTCTGATGATTGATATTAATGGTATTGTTCCTATTTTTCAAAATATAGACGACTCCCTGCTTAGCCTTTTCATTTCGCCCTACCACTGCATTCATACCAAAAGGAGTGTGAGCAATATCCGGATTGTCTTTCATATACTCAAGGAGGTCAAGCCTAAATTCATTCAGCCCTAAATCCATGATATTGATACCTGTATCCATATCTTCTATGTTTACCACTTCTTCTTGCAAATGCTTCAGCTGTTGTTTCCGATACTCTAAATCACCTTTTTCTTCAGGCGAGAGTAGATTCCCATCACCTGTAGCAGTCAACACTGTCACTTTCATGCGTGCCTCCACGCGACCTTTCAGATTGATGTACTCATCGAGTGTCATGTCGGGCCAGTAGTTCACCAATTGTATCACTTCGTTTTTGCTGCCGATACGGTCAATACGACCGAAACGCTGAATAATCCTTACAGGATTCCAATGTATATCATAATTGATAAGATAATCACAATCTTGTAGATTCTGACCTTCACTGATACAATCTGTTGCAATGAGCACATCAATATCTTCTTTCACGCCTGGTAACAAAGTTCCGCGTTCTTTCGATATGGGTGAGAAAAGAGTAAGAATGGTATTGAAATCACCTTTGACTTTCTTAATGGTGGTTTGCCCTCCCTTCATATCACCGGTAATGATAGCTGAATTTAAATTGTAGTCATCCTTGATCTTTTCTGATAAGTTTTGGTAGAGATACAATGCTGTATCAGAAAAGGCCGTAAAGATAAGAACCTTCTTGTTATCTCCATTAATGGGATGAGTGAACTTTTCTTTAAGATCGCAAATAAGTTGCTGGAGTTTCGAATCGTGTTCAGGGGTGATGTCTTTGAGCATCGTAATCATCAAATCAATATTCTCTGCATCTTTTTGAAGATACTCTTTCCACGACAAATAGTCCATATCGGCAAGGGAAATTTTGTTTTTCTTTTTTCCGATAATCAAATCGTCATCAACATCCTCCAAATCGACATCCTCCAAATCATAATCATCAATCTGCTCCAACCCATCAAAGTTGTCAATACGCTTTATGATTGTAATTATCAGAGTCTCTATGCGCTCTATAGTGAGACGGAATGAGTTTACAGAGCTCTCCAAACGCTTCAACATGTTAATACCCATCAAACGGCGTATTCCCTTTTCACGATCTTCAATGGACAAGCGGTATCCATCCTTTGGATTTTCCTCATCTTTCACATATTTTGCCAACTTACTTGGCAAAATAAATACAGAAGGTGTGTAGATGGCTAAATTCAAAGTTTGAATAATATCAAAAATATCTTTATAATTGATGGCGTCATTCAAATCTGTGAGGTGTGGAAGACGGGAAATTGGTTTCAATCTGGTCGGGAACTTACCAATGTCAGCCATATCATAGTATTGCTCGATGTGTTTTCTGCTTCTTGCTATAGTGACTGAATCAAGCAACTCAAAGAAATCAAAATTCAACATTTCAAGTAGTCGAGTGGTCGTACGCTCCTCAGGTGCAAATTTTGTCCATTTATTGTATGCTGTCTGTGCCTGACGGAAAATATCATCTATGCTTGTCGATGTATTAAGCTTTTCATCAATCAGCGAATTTTCTCCCTCGTAAGCTAGCTGTAATTGATTCTTTAAATCATTGAAACGATTGTTGACTGGTGTAGCAGAGAGCATTAGTACTTTCGTCTTCACCCCTGCACGAATAACCTTATTCATCAATCGTAAATATCGATTCTCACGCGGGTCTTCATTCTCTTCTCCAGTAGTTATCTTACCTCCATTGCGAAAATTGTGGGATTCATCAATGACCACCAAATCATAATTGCCCCAATTAATTCGTTCAAGTTGCAACCCATTCGAAGAACCTTTGTCTCGAGAAAGATCAGTATGAAACAGTACCGTATACCCCAATCTATCCTTTGCTATTGGATTATTGATATAGTTGCTTTTGAATGTCTGCCAGTTGTCGTTCAACTTTTTGGGACAGAGCACTAACACCGATTTATTTCTGTTTTCATAATATTTGATGACAGCCAGCGCCGTGAAAGTCTTTCCAAGTCCGACACTATCTGCCAAAATACAACCATTGTATTTCTCCAACTTATTGATAATTGCCAAGGCTGCATCTTTCTGAAAGTTATACAATTTATTCCAAATAGCACTATTCTTAAATCCAGTCGCCTCATTGGGCAAAACATCTTCCGAGATATCTTCAAGAAACTCGTTAAAGATATTATATAACGTAACAAAATAGATGAAATCAGGACTGTTCTCTTTATATACATTTTCAATGTTCTCGATAACGGTATCCGTGACATCTTTGAATTTCTCAGAATTGTTCCAAAGTTCATCAAAAATCTTAAGGTACTCTTTTGATACGGGCGAAGACATACGATTTACCATCTGATAAACATTGTTTCCCCGTTCACAACCCAACTCGGTAGTTGTGAATTCATTGAAGGGAATATAGGTAAATATTTCTTTCTCATTCTCTAGATCCAAAAATCCGCCCATTTGTTCATTGCTGTTGATGGACTTGAATTGAACCTTATTTTTTATCCAATCGCCGCATTCTTTGGCGATAGCCTTTTGAGTCATTTGGTTACGTAACTTAATCTCAAAATCAGAGCCATATAAATTACGTTCTCGGCTTAACTTTGGAATATAGAATTCCCGCTTTTCCTTTTTTGTAGTATCCTTTATGAAAGTGGGAGAGGTGAAGATAAAACGTAGATTTTCAATATCATTCAAGGCATCTTTCAGTTCTTGAAAAGCATAAATAGAAAAACAAGAGGCAGCTATGGATAATTTGCTCTTCTTGCTGATTTGCTCCATTAAATCATCACGTAGCGTCTTATCTCTATTGTTTATCAACTCCATTTACATGTAATATTAAATGACCATACTAATGCCGTTCAATTTTCCTCATTGACAACATCATTCCGAAGCAAATCATTTACTTCGACTTCCAATACTTTTGCAATTTTCATCAGCATTTCAAGACTTGGTTGCGTGGTATTAGTACACCATTTCGAGACCATGGCTTGATCTTTCCCAAGTTTTTCTGTCAACGATTTATTGGTCAATTTCTTCTCTGCTAGCACCACATTTAGTCGATTAATGTCTTTTCCCATAGCCAATTATTAATTATCTATTTGCAAAACTAATCATTTATTTTTGCAAAATTGCTATTTCTGAAAACAATACACTAAAATCAATAATTTATTACATTATCTGGTAATTTATTTCCAATATCAAGTTTTATTTATTGTCAAAAACATCTTCTGATTATTCATGCCAGATCGCCTCTTTCATAGAGTATTGAATACATTCTATGGTTACCTGGTTTGTCAACTCTTGTAACCTTTCCTTAATAGTTGCACCACCTTATAATTGCCCGCTCATTATTTTACTCAAATTATCACGCACCTTTTCAGGCGACCAATTCCACCACTGCATTTTAAGCAACTTCGCGATGGTTGCATCATCAAAAC
>JALNVG010000153.1 GCA_023227685.1 Bacteroidaceae bacterium | reverse complement strand
GAGGCCAGTGCAACTTTCCATTCTCGTGAAAGAGGAGGTATTGACAAGTATGATTTCAATATTGCTTTTAATGTGTACGACCGTTTTTATTTTGGTATGACTGTTGGTGCTTATGATGTGAATTATGATAAAGATACTTTTTACGGGGAAGATTATATCTCAGCAAATACAGGTGAAGGATATGCTTTGCAAAGCTGGAACAACATTGATGGTACAGGGTATGACGTGAAATTTGGTGCTATTGTTCGTCCTTTTGAAAGTTCTCCTCTTCGAATTGGTGTAGCAATACATTCTCCTATATTTTATGATCTTACTTATACGACGAGCGCCAATATCAATTCCCAACTTTATTTAAACGGAGGCAGTACTCTTACTACGAGTAGTGTTGATACTTACGATAGAGTAGGTGATTACAAACAAGATTTCCGTCTTCGTACCCCGTGGAAATATAATCTCAGTTTGGGATATACAGTAGGAAAATTCCTGGCTTTGGGTGCAGAGTATGAATATGAAGATTATTCAACAATGAATTTTAGTCATACCAACGGAGACAATATGGATTATGAGAACAACGAGGCAGATCTTTGTTTGAAGGCTGTAAATACGCTTCGCATAGGTGCCGAATACAAGTTTGTTCCTGAGCTTTCTTTCCGCGTGGGTTATAATTATAGTTCGGCTATATTTAAACAGAATGCGATAAAAGCTTTGCCGACTAACTCGATTTTGACGGATACTGATTTTTCAAATTCTCTTTCACATAATAATTTCACTTTTGGTCTCGGGCTCAAGATCTCTAATTTCTATGCAGATATGGCTTATCAGTATTCTACTTATAAGGCAAATTTCTTCCCCTTCTACAATGAGATTTCCGTTGATAAGGTTAATAACATTGTTACTGCAGAAGCCACGAAAGTGAAAAATGAGCATAGTCAACTGCTGCTTACTCTTGGCGTACGCTTTTAATATTTAGAGAAATAACTTTTTCTATAACATATTTCTATGGCTTATAGGATAAATATAAGTCGATGATTATTTAGTTCCTCTACAGCTTTTATGCTGTGGGGGAATTGTTTTTTTACACAAATGGATCTGTGTGAACTTCCCCAAAAGAGAACTGGCGAAAGACACTGAAATACAGGGGCATTGCCGTTTCCGCGTGCCGATAACAATAAGAGTTATTTCACTAACAATTAAAGATATTCGGATAACATTTGTTCTTGTTCGGATAACTCTTGTTGTAATCCGGATAAAATCATATAGAACAAAAATTCGTTAGTTCTTTCAATGAAATTTTGCATCGCAATTTTTTAAAATTGCGATGCAATCACCTCGTATTTGCGATGCATTTACATCACGTTTGCGATGCAAAAGTTATTTTCGAAAATGAATATAATAGACCACTGGTTAGTTGCCCATTTTGATAAAAACAAATTAATATTGGAAAAGGTGACAGGTTTAATATTTTATCTTGTCTTCTTTGTCAGCCCAATCTTCAAAAGCCTTAATGGCTTCATCGCGGAGTAATACTTCTGAAGGTAGTTTTCTCTCGGAGGGTTTGAGTTTCAGTTCATCATAGATGAAAGAATCATCGAAGCCGATATTCTTAGCGTCTGTTTTGTTGTTGGCATAATACATTTTGTCCAGCCGAGCCCAATAGATGGCCCCCAAGCACATGGGGCAGGGTTCGCATGAAGTATAAATGCTATAACCGCTCAAATCAAAGGTGCCGAGTTTTGAGGTAGCCGATCGAATAGCGTTTACTTCGGCATGTGCCGTTGGGTCGCAAGAAGAAGTAACCTGATTGATACCTGTTGAAACGATATTTCCTTTTTTGTCAGCTATTACGGCACCAAAAGGGCCACCGCCATTCGCTACATTTTCAATTGAAAGTTGGATAGCTTTACGCATTAATTCTATCTTCTGCATATCTATACGCTCTGTTTTATATTTTACCTAATATTTTGTCCATCACCCAATTGACCATGGTTGCGCTCTCTTTATTGCAAGAGCAAACGGATTTGCCGAGCAAATGGTCTACAACGGCTTGAATAAGAGGCTGCTGTACATGTTCCGGGTTGTCTATTACTAATTCTTGAGTTCCTGTTTCCGTATGAATGATAATAGGGTCGTAAGTGAATACGGAAAAGCTGATCATTCCTTTATCACCAATGACTTCAATGCTGTCTTCTTTGGCCGACTCGTGCGCTACGAAGCACCATGAGCCACTGCCCACCAGACCACTGTCGAATTTAAAGCATGCACTTAGCGTATCTTCGGCTTCATAAAGTCCGCCGCGATTGCTCTTGTAACCGTGTGCCTGAAGTATGCAACCGAACATCTCTTGCATTAAATCTATTTGGTGCGGGGCCAAATCATAGAAATAACCGCCGCCCGAAATGTCTTCTTGAACTCGCCAAGGCAGATTGTTGCGGTTGTAATCCAAATCCCGTGGAGGTTGTGCAAAACGTACTTGCACATTGATTATTTTGCCGATGGTACCCTTGTTTATCAGCTCTTTTACCTTTTTGAAATATGGAAGATAGCGACGATAGTAGGCCACAAAGCACGGCACACCCGTTTCTTCGGAAATACGGTTGATGCGCGTGCATTCTTCGTAAGTAACGGCCATCGGCTTTTCAATATATACCGGTTTGCCGGCTTTCATAGACATAATGGCATATGTGGAATGAGAAGAGGGAGGGGTAGCGATGTAAACAGCATTAACTTCTTTGTCTTCAATAAGTCTCATCGCATCATCATACCATCTGGGTATACCTCGTTCCAGTGCATATTCTTTAGACTTGTTTAGGTCACGGCTCATTACTGCAACTACTTGTGAATTTTCAACTTTACTAAAAGCCGGACCGCTTTTCTTTTTGGTTGCTTCGCCGCAACCGATGAATCCCCATTTTATTATTTTCTCATTCATTTTCTTCTGTTATTGTCTTATCACAAATATAAGATTATTTTTTATAATATTTCAAATATATCTTCTTATATTTATTACTCTTTATAAAAGTCTCAAGCCACGTATTGAGGCTGTCAAGCAAGATCGGCGATTGTTTGTTCACGGCCCATGCATAAATTTGGGTAAAACTGATGGGTCTCTGTATATCTATTTCTGATAAAGAATCTGCACAGTTTTTAGCTATGCTCTCGTGGCAGATTGCATAGTCGATAACGCCATGGCTCACCAAATCGATGAGTTGTTCTTCACCATATTTATCCATTTCTTTGATATGAATGGAATCGGCAATCTCTTCTTCAAGATTTTGCAGACGTACGATAGACGGTGAACCTTTTACGACATAGACCGTGCGACCGGCCAGATCGAGAGTACTTTTAATATAAGTCGAATCATTTTTGCCCGTACGCTTGCGTTGAACAAGTACTTCTCTATTAAAAATAATTGGTATGGTGAATGATACTGTATTCTTGAGCTGTGTTGTCACCAGATTGGTGTTGGCTATCACGTCATATTTTCCTTTCAGTAATCCTTCAAGACGTTGTTGAAAACTCATCATCGGAAACATTTTAACCTTTAGGCCTTTATCGTGTGCAAAGGCTTGAATCAGGTCATAATTAAATCCTGCTACAGTATCTCCTACGACGAAGAAACTGATCGGGTTGTATTCTGTAGTAACGTTCAGCGTTCCATCCTTTACTATTTCTTGATAATCCCGTGGATGTATCTTTGTCTTATATTCTTTTTTGTTATAAATATAAGTAAATAAAAAGATGGTAATGATAATAATTGAATAGCGTAAAATTCGTTTTTTTGATTGTCCGGAAATTGTCATGTTCTAAAATGGTATTATATGGTTAATCGAAGAAATTCCATGAAAGTCCAAATTTAAGCATGCGCGGGTTGATAGGGTAGTGAGGGGCAAGGAAGTAGTGCATTGTGCCCGATCCGCAATTTACGTGATACATCATGAGGTAAAATCTTGTCCGTTTAAGATGAAAATTAGCATAAACGTCAATGATAGGGTAACCTCCTATTTTAACTTTGTCGCTTGAATCTTGCAGGCGAAATTGGCTCAAAGCAGGTGTGTAGCCCGGAGCATAATATTCGCTGAAATATTTAACATCGGCACCCAACTCCAAACTCAAGACCTTCTTTGCCAGCTTTACCTGAAGGTATAGATTGTGGTAGAGTGAGAGATTCGGAAGCGGAAGAACCGTTTGATTGCTTGATTTCTGCCATGTGATTTCATTGTCCAGATGAAGAACTCCGAACCTGAAGTTTTGATTTAGTTTGGCTGACAAGACCTGTATGTTACCGCTGTTTTGTTCGGGTAGCGAAGCGGCATTGAAATAAGTATAGTTTTTAATATTCTCAACCCCCGCTTGAAGTTCCGTACCCCAGTTTTCGATACTTAAATCGCCATCAAAGCGTGTTCGGAACATTTTATTCATATTATCATCCCACCAGAAATGTTTTGAATGGTAATGTCTCATATAGTATGGTGCCAACGTATTACTTATGGCGCCTCGTGCAACAAATCTTACCGTATCTTTAAATAGTGGGAAGTTAATATTAATATCGCCGTTCAGGAAAAATTGACCGATGGCTTTTCCTGCCATACCTGTCTTGCCCAGAACGTGATAATGAAGAACGTTGCCTTGTCGTTTTGATAGTTCGCCGCCAAGATAGACTTCTTGTTCGGTGTTGCGCACTTCACCTTTTCCTTCTTCACCCATCAAGGTGTATGAACTGTATTTGTGTGAGATAAATGCAGTAAGTCCGGCTTTGGCATATTTATTGAACCCTTCCAGCAATTTGATGCCGAAAGTGTTTTTGATGCTGAAGCATACGGTCGTATCTCTTACAGCTGTAGTATCGGTATTGAGGTAATCGTTGGCATAATAGTTGCTGACACTATCTTTTGAAGTGAATTTATGGCTTGTCCGTTCAATATGAATGGTATGAATGAAACTGGTGACGGGCACATATTCTGTTTTGGGCGGGATCGTGTCATTTTTCTGTTTTGAAGGGACGGAATCATTTTTTGTTTCTTTTACAAGTCGTCGGAATCCTATATTATAACGTTGAGTAAGATGAAGAAAGGCGTTTTTGTTCCTATTCGTTGTTTCATCCAGCACGGTTGGAATATTTGTAGCTTCAATGGTCTTTTTATTACCTGATATTGCCTCCGGATCAGTGATGTAGCGATCGTCTGTGATACCGCCATTCTCATTGTTCTTCATGTAGTTCTGGCTGTATATACCTTGAAATTCGTATCTGTCACCGATATAGCTCCCAAACAATGTTCCGTTAAAATAGGCAGTGCTTTGCGAATTATATTGTCCGCGGCCATACAGATAATCTGTTGTGAAACCGAATGCCGCACGTTTGTTTACATTGACTGAAAAATAGGAGCGAAAATGTTCTTCGCCTGTCAGCTTGTCGCCGGCCTTATGGTAAGTGATATTGGTGTATGGTATATTACTGTTTGTGAAAAATATTTGACTCGGACGGTAAATAAAAAAAGAAAACGGATTTAGAAACAAGGTAGGTCCGTTATCATTGCGTTCAAAGAAGATACGCGACAAGCGTGGAGAGCCCATATTTCCCAAATGGTTATAACTGCCATCCATGCCTTCGTTCAGATTGGCGTTTTGAAATTGATGCGAAAGGGTATCTATCGGCACGATGGTGCGATTGCCGAGCTCTTTGCTCAAATGCCACATGTATAATTTGGGTGGCAGGCTCTGTATTTCAGTATCTGTACTGTCCAGTTTATTGGCATGTGTGGTCGGATCAATTTGGTTGCCGTTTTGATCTTCGCCATATTGATTAACTTTGGTAACTTGAGCCATAGAGGCAGCCCAACCAAAGATAAGCAGTACATTTATTAATAGAAATCTTTTCATATTTGCGACAAAGATAATATAACTTTTTGAGAAAAGTAGAAAAATGCCTTAATTACCTTGTT
>JALNVG010000152.1 GCA_023227685.1 Bacteroidaceae bacterium | reverse complement strand
CAATCCCTCGATGGGCTAATAAATCTGTCTTATCTTTTAAAAGAGCGTAAACAGCATCTATAGTAGAAACGGGAGAATTCCATTGTTGTATCTGTTTCTGTTTCAGCAGCCAAATCTTCATTTTTTCAACGACAACGAAATCTTTGGCCACATCATTCATGGCTTCTAATACAGCAACATGGGTAGGGATCTTCAAGTCATACCAGGAATAGGGAACTTCATTAAAAGCGAAACTCATTCCGGTTTCTTCTGTTTGGGTCAAATGTTCCTTTAACGAAGCGATAAACTCACCGGTTTCTTTCTTTTTGCCTGCTTGATCAAGAATTACAGCAGCATAAGCCTTAACCAACATTGACGGAGAAGTTAATAGTTTATCCACTTTGGAAAGAAAATAAGTATAAGCCGTCTTAACTTCTTTGGGTACCTGTTCGTTTGAAATAGCCACCAGATAAAGATATTCTAAATCCGACATAGAAAGGCCTTCGATCTTAGCACCCTTATTCTCACCACGCATAATATCCCGATATGATTTCAAAGCTTCCTGATGAAGAAAAGTCCAAGCCGATTGTTGCATTTCACCGGCACTACCCGACAATGGTTCACCAATAAATCGGGTCAGACGGGCATAAAGTTTCACGATATAAGCCGTAATGGAGCGGTTTCCATCCATGCCTTTATACCACGACCATGAGCCATCACTGTTTTGAAGTTCTTTGAGCTTATTGATTGCTGTCTGCGTATTGACCGTGATATTATTCAAATCAAACAAGGTGGCGATACGCTCCTGTCGTTGCCGTTCGTTTTGCGCATCAACCAGCCAGGGCGATTCGGAGAGCAAGATGTTCTTGACTTCCTGATTCTTTTGAAGATTACTCATAAATGTATCTTTCTTTCCACCTTGAGTTTTCCATACATCAAAAACAGCTTTGATCTTCGGTTGCGAATTGACGATAGAAGCTGCCAGGCTATTGGTGTAAAGCACTGTAGCCCAAGATATGGCGCTATTATTAACAGGTTGGTTCAAAACCGAGAGTGCCTGCACGGCATACCAAGCCGGATTACCGGTAAACTCAACGGTAAGTCTACGGTTCGTAGCTGTCGAACTATGATGATTAAACAAACTATCTAATGTGAAAGTGCGCTTTTCATTACCATTCAAAGGCATGGCTAATGATTCCGTAAGATTAATCTTACTGCTCAACACGGGCAACAATCGCTGTTCTCCGTCACTGAAATTCTCGCTATTGGCTACCATCTTACATGCAAGAACCGGATACTGATCCGTTGCGGTAAATTGAAAATCAACACCTGTCGATTTTCCTCCGGCAACAGTAAACGATTGTTTTTGCGTGCCAACCACATCTCCGGTCACCGGATCAAAAAGGGTAAAGGTTACCGCACCGGAAAGTGCTTTTTCTGTTTTATTCATCACTGAGGCAGCAACCGAGGCTTTATCTCCTACTCTGACAAAACGGGGCATATTGGGTGTCAACATAAAATCTTTGACGGCTGTCGTTTCACCTCTTAATATACCCGTCATCATATCTTGCGTATGGGCATATCCGCGAAAAGTCCAACGTGTCAAGCTCTGGGGTAGGATAAAAGAAAGCGCAATCTCTCCCTTTTCGTTGGCGCGCAACTGTGGATAGAAGAAAGCCGTCTCGGCAAAGTTCGTTCGCAATCCTACCTCATCTGCAGCGGATAAAGGTGTCTCTATGTCCTTTGTTGCCAAAGTTGCTGTTTTTTCCAATATCCCTTTTGTGGAAGCACGACTAATTAGCATTCTCTTATTTCCACGACCGCGAATCATCACGGCATATCCATTATCGTTTAAAAGTTGAGAAGGCCCATTGAAAAAGCTATCGTAAGCGGAATTCGGAATTTTCAGATAACTTATAGGAAACCAATAATTGAAATCGTTCGATTGTAAATAAGGAGTATTCCAGTCCGTTGTAGCAACCCGTCTCCGATACGACACATCAAACGAGGTTTCGCGATTCTTCCAAATCTTATCCAACGCTGCATCATACATCACAGCAAGCATCTCGGCTGCAGCCGGTTTGTTGTCGGGAGTACGGATTGTGAGCTGCCATTCCTCTTTTTGTCCGGGTAACAATTTATCACGAAACACATTCCATTTTAATTGTAACCTATGTTCGGGTAAACGTTTCACCAAAGTCACGATCTTTTGATACATTTCACCACTGCGAACAAAACAAAAGGTCACGGAAATACCATCGCCATAACTTTCTTTGTATGGATAAACAAATTTACAAATCGTATCGGACAAAATCATCGTTCGGCTCTGCAAACGTTTATTGCCGCAAAAGACATCCTGCAACACGTAAACGTTTCGCTCTGATGTTCCGAAATAAAATACGGCCGGATGCTTTGAATCGAAATGGGAATTATCTTCAACATACCATAACGTAGACTTAACCGGCGGACGGACGTCATTTTTAGCATAAAGAACAAATTCATGCTGAGAAGTTATTTCTTCTCCGTTATGATCTTTTGCTTTCATAACAAGAAGATAGGCACCGGATTTGTACGTTTTCCAATCCATATTGACAGGCTGGTTGGAGATGGAACTTCCGGATTGAACCGGTTCGCCATTATCCGCCACATCGCCACTCTTAAAATACAATTTGTAAACAACCTTTATATTCACCGGTTCACCATTGAGGTTTTCTGCCTTAAAGATGACGGACTTCACACTGTCTGCACAGATTTTCCCTTCCAAGCCGGACACGTTGAGCAAAAGCGAATGTTTGCCTGCCGCCAAGGTCATGGTACTCGATTGCGTTTCACCGGCTACATTTGTAACAGAGGCCTCTATCTCATACCTGTAATAAATCCACCGATTATTATGATCAACTTCATCCTCCTGCAAAAAAACTGGGATGGAAAAGGTTCCTGCACTATCTGATTTCACTTGTCCCGATGAAAGATTCGTCATATCTTTCGACTGCCAAAAATAATATTTATATCGCTTCACCGTGTATTTTACGGTAGCATCTTGCATCGGCACACCGCTGTAAGTGAGTACCTTACCTTGAATTTTTACTTGATCACCCAACTTATAAGAAGCGGTGAATTTATCAAAAGTAATATCAAATGTAGGACGTTTATATTCTTCCACACGAATGGATGTAGTACTTTTACCTACCACCAATTTGTACATACCGTCTAAACAGGACGAAGGAAGTTTAAACGAAGTAGCAAACGAACCGAAATCATTGGTACGAACAGTTTCAGAACTTAGTTGTTGATTATTGGCATCCTTCAATATAACTTCATTCATCTGATCCTTCAAAACTCTTGCCGTATCGGAACTCTGCTCATAGGCAATACCTTTTACATATACCGTTTGTCCGGGTCGATAAATGGAACGATCGGTAAACAACGCTAACGCTTTTACGGATTGATTTCCATCATTATAACTTGAATATCGATTCTCATAAAATGATTGTTCCGACATAAAAGCATCATCGCCTTTCCGTGCCTTCACATAACGATATTTATTATCAAAAGCTACCAATGCCCGACCATTACGATCTGTCATCGTTTTTTTCAACACTTCCTTGTCATGGCCCGAAAAGATTAATTGTGCATTGGCTACCGGATATCCTGTTTTACTATCTAGCACCAACATTTCACTTTGACGAACATCCGATAATGATAACGAGATGATCTTGAATCGCGAAACACAGAACTCTTTTTTTTCTATCCGGCTATAAGAAATATCAGGAACGACTTGGGCTGTATAGCCCCCTGCCTTCGGAATGGAAAATTGAAAAACGGTATCTTTCTGCAAATAATCCTTTGGACGATTGAGCATATAATGCTGCTTGATAACAAGTGCCTTATCTTTATATATTTCCAGCGTAAAACCTCCGATATTACAATGAATGACTTTTAAATCAATTGTGTCTTGGGGATAAATTTGCGTCGGGAACGAAACATCCAAATAAGGTTTGAGTATCTCATTCCTTTTGTTTGTCAATGCAGATACGGTTTCCGATTTAGGATAATACCGAATCGCTTCATCACAAAGTTGCAATGACTTGGGTAATTGCTGTTCTCTCCTATATATCTCTACCTCGGCCAGATAAATTTCGGCACAGATATCGTAACCTTTACTCTGCAACATCAATTGCTCCAACTCTTTCAAATAAGAATGATTATCCTCTAATAATTGTCCATTGGCTGAATGTTCGTTCAGCCACTCCAAATAATCCAAACGAACACGCACATAAGCATCCATACTACCGGATTGCCGATATGCAGACTGCATACTCTCGAATATATCCCGGATTTGACGTCCTACGGCATCTTCATCAAAATCATAAATATTATTTAAAGCGTAAATAGCTCTCATACCAAGCATATGATACATATCATGACGAAAGACCTTGCTTTTCTTTCCCTGATTTATAAAAGGAATGTAGGTTTGGGTATTTGTTCGCAACAACAAATCTTTCGGATCCAACGATGCACGAGCATATTTGATGACCTGTTGCACAAATAAATTCTTACTCCATTCACGAATATCATTGGCAGGATTCTCCCCCGTGAGTTCTCGGGCATTACGCAATTTCCAAGAATTATCCCGACCGTAATCAGCATAAGTCATACTCAATATTGAATAAAGAATTGCCTTGTCCATCAGCTTATCAGTCTCCCCCGCCAGCTGCTCAATATTCTTCACATTAACGTAAAAACTATCAGGTGTTAACCGATCATTTTCATTCATTCTCACCAGATAAGATTTCAACATCTGGGGAGAATTCTTTTCTTTCTCGGCCTTAAGGAAAATCTGTTCGGTTAACCGTATAACTGTTTTAGGTAAGCTTTTAGATTTTGCCTTTTCAACTTGTTTCCATAAAGAATTGTATGTTTGTCCTTCCATTGCCCCACTTAAAGCAAAAGCAACTATTGCTGCCAGGATCAGATATCTTAATTTCATGTCTCTTCAATTTTTAAAATGGTACAATATAAATACTATATTTCAAATAAATATAATAAAACTTCTCCTATTTAAATTGTACAAACAAATAAAATGCTGTATTCTTAAAAAAACAAAGGTATAACAAAGGAACTACGATTAGAGAGAGAAACGCATGGAATCCCACTCCGACTGCATTCTTCGACTAATTTATTTTTCCGATATTCCGTAAGCGAACCATCAAGAACGACATTACGAAAGTGAAATAATTTTGAAAGACTCTTCAATGTCCCTTTATATCCTTTTATGATATATATATAGTCTACAGCTATCGGATTTATTGATTGTTTGTATTCCCAACTGTTATCATGAACCATACATATTTTCTTTCCACCGAAATATAAAATATTATTTTTTACTATCATATCACTATCGGAATAATCACTATTTATACTCAAGGGCGAAGATAAATGAAAACGCTTCCAATAATTGGAAGCAACCTTACGTAAATATTTATCATCTACGATACTATCGGCATGAACGAGCCATGAACGACCATCCGGTTCGATACAATGCACAGCAGAGCAATTACCTATATGATAAAAAGCAAGACTCATAGACGGACGATCTCTAAAGTTTTGAAAAAATAAATAAGAACAAAACAACAACAAGCAAGAACATAATGCCAGTAAACGATGTCCTGAACGAAAAGATAAAAACCTAAAAGTGAGAATGATCAACAGATAGAGGACTATTATTTCTACCTGATCAAGCCAAACAGAATCGATAGAAGAATAAGGCAACTGTTCCACACCTCCCACTGATGTATTTAACAATTTCACCAGAAACCGAACTACGTAAGCTATACTCTGTGAAATAAAGGGAAATGGAATAAATATGAACATCACAACAGCACCATACATAATCAGTGAAACAAGAGGTATGACTAACAAATTGGTCAGTAGGAAATAGGTAGAGAATCTGGAGAAATAACCTATGACTAATGGTGCCGTACCTATT
>JALNVG010000151.1 GCA_023227685.1 Bacteroidaceae bacterium | reverse complement strand
TTTGCGTTTTTGTGCGTTGCTCCGTTTAAACATGTTCACTAAAGACATCGCTCAACTAGACAATCTATCCGTACGGGGAGTTGAAGCTGCCCGCTATCGAATTCGAAAAAAGTTAAATATACCAGAAGGAACTAGTCTGGTAGACTTTTTAATTGAATTAAAATAACATATTTCTCCCGCCACATTACAATGTTAAAGTCATAAAAAAACATACATCATCATAAGATGAGTTATATTATACTTAAAAATGACTTTTTACGCTTTACACCTTTAACATTTATATATAATTGATTTTCAACATGTTATACCATAAAAACGTATAAAAAGCGTAGTCATCTAAAACTAAATTCATTTATAGCGTATCGTAGTAGTACCTTCTTATTTGGAATAAGTTTATCTTTTCGCTTTTTTTGCAAGTGTATTTTTATTTTAAAAAACTTTAAACGAATAACATGAGAAAAAAAGTTTCAACTTTAGTAATGTTGTTGATGTTTGTCGAGGTAGTCTTCGCACAATCTAAAATAACAGTATCTGGCACTATATTGGAATATGGTACCAAAGAGCCGGTTATCGGTGCAAGCATTTTGGTAAAAGCAACTGATACAGGCACGATAAGCGATATTAACGGTAAATATACCCTAAAAGATGTATCTTCCGATGCAACCTTAGTATTTAGTTATGTTGGTATGAAGAAAATAGAAATACCAATAAGCGGAAGACATATAATTGATGTAACAATGACAGCTGATACACAGCAGCTCAATGATGTTGTAGTTATTGGTTATGGCACAAGCAAAGCTAAAGATTTGACTTCTCCCATTTCAGTTATAAAAAAAGGTCAAATTGAAGGGCACGCCACTTCATCACCGATGGGAGCTTTACAAGGCCAAATAGCCGGATTAAATGTAGTAAATACCGGAAGCCCCGGTTCTTCACCTCAAGTCAATATTCGTGGTGTAGGTTCATTTAGTAATTCTACTCCCCTATATGTTGTAGACGGAATGTTTTATGACAATATAAGTTTTCTTGACAACAGTGATATAGAAGAAATCACGGTATTAAAAGATGCTTCCGCCGCTTCTATTTACGGTGTGCGCGCCGCTAACGGTGTCATTATCGTAACAACAAAAAAGGGAAAAAAAGGGCAAAAGACACAAATTACATATAACGGTTATGTAGGCATTCAGAAAGCAACTAACGTACTTTCTATGGCAAATTCCAAGCAATACGCAACAATGATGCTTGAAGCCAACCCTGCAAGTTATGAAAGTATCATTAAATCTTCAATAGAACGTTATGGCGGCGATTACGATACCCTGACCTTTGGCGCAGATACAAATTGGTATGATGAATTAATACGCACGGCCACCATTACAAATCATTCACTGGACATCACCGGCGGTTCGGACAAAGCAACATATTCTGTTGGACTAAATTACTTGTATCAAGACGGAATTATGAATGTAAAGAACTACTATAAGAGACTTAATTTTCGTAGCAACGTTGCTTTTGACGCAACCAATTGGTTAAAAGTTGGTGCTAATTTAGTGATGGTCAACTCTGATCAATGGGTTCCTGATAATGCAGCATGGCAACAAGCTTACAATACCCCCAGCCTTATACCGGTTATTGATGATACTCAGTCTGACGATATATTTCCAACCAAATATGCATCGCCATCCCTTATCGGATTGGGCTCGAACTTCTATAATCCGGTTGCCAGTGCCAATTACGGAAACAATAATAGAAATCAAGAATTTCAAGTCTTGCCTTCTTTCTATGCAGAAATAAGTTTGATTCCCAACCATTTGAAATTTAAAACCAGTTATAACGTTGATTTCTCTCTTCTTCGGAATCGGAATTATAAAGAATCGTACTATGTAGGATCCAATCAAAACAATGAAACTTCATCTTTAAGTAAATCGAATAATGTGAATTTCAACTATATATTAGATAATACTCTAACCTATGAAAACGAATTCGGTAGCCATAGCATTACAGCTATGATCGGTCAATCTGCCCGTCAGGAATCATATCGTTCTCTTTCAGGCACCGCATCAAATGTACCCGATGATTATGAGGAATATCTATATTTAAGTCAGGGAAATTCGGATGGACGCACAGTAACTGATGACGGTACCACCTATCGAGGCTTATCCTATTTTGCCCGTTTATCCTACAATTATGCAGACAAGTATCTGTTAAGTGCAACGATGCGCGCAGACGGTTCTTCAAAATATCAAACAAAATGGGGCTATTTTCCTTCTGTTGGTGTTGCTTGGGTGATGAGTAATGAACCGTTCATGAAAAACCAGCATTTCTTTGATTATTTGAAACTACGTGCCAGTTGGGGAAAGCTTGGAAATGACCATGTGGCAGCAAGCGATGGTTTTGCATCCATTAAATCGGGCAACAACAACTACTCGGGCGTTTTCGGCAATAGCACTGTTGCCGGTTATCAAAATGTAAGTTATTTCAGCTATTTGCGTTGGGAAGTGGTAAATGAAACAAATTTAGGAATGAACTTCTCAATGCTGAATAGACGATTGAATGTTGATATGGATTATTTTTATCGACTCACGGATAAAGCCGTTATTAACACGACCCTGCCTTTAGGAGCAGGTACATTAGCCGGTAATAATGGTCAAATAACAAATAGCGGTATAGAATTGCAACTTAATTGGAATGATAAAATAGGAAAAGACTTTTCTTATAACGTTAGTACAAATTTCTCCACCCTGCGAAATCGCGTGAAAAGTTTAAACAACGCCCCTTATATTTATGGAGGAAGTGCCGAAAGTCGCACCATTGATCTTGTAGGCCATGAAATGAATTCTTACTATGGTTGGAAAGTAACCGGCGTTTATCAGAATGCCGCAGAAATAGCCGCAGACCCGGTAGCCGTAGCCAATAATTTGGAACCCGGAGATTTTAAGTATCAAGACGTGAACAATGATCATGAAATCAATGACAAAGACCGTCAAGTATTAGGTTCAAACACACCTACTTACGCTTACGGACTTAATTTTGGCTTAAAATACAAGAATCTCGAACTAAATGTTGTCACACAAGGACAAGGCGGCAACAAAATATACAATAGAAAACGTGCACTCCGTTATGCCCAAGCCAATTATAATTTTGATGAGGATTTTTATAAGAATCGTTGGACAGGAGAAGGTTCTTCAAATACCTATTGTTCGTCAAAAGCCATGATGAAAGGCTGGAATAACGGACATACCACTTCATTTTTTGTTGAAAAAGGTGATTATTTCAGAATTCAGAACATAGAATTTGCTTATAATTTCAAGAATTTAAGGCTGGGAAGTTATACTTTACCCCTGATTCGACTTAGCTTAAATGCAGAACGTCCTCTCACTTTGTTCAATACCAACGGTTTTACTCCGGAGATAACAGACAACAACGGTTGGGATACCGAAGTATATCCATTAACGGCTATTTACACTTTTGGGTTACGTATGAATTTCTAATTACATAAATACATATACAAAAATGAAATTATTAAAATTATTATATTTGCTTCCCGTAACTTTATTATGCTGTAGTTGCGGTGATTATTTAAATAAGTTGCCCGAAAATAAGGTAGCAACATCAACAGTAGACTATACAGATCTTTCAAACCTTTACGCACCGGTTTCAGGTGTTTATGCAAAGATTCGTACAGATGCCGCCCATTGGATTATTTGGGGATCTACTATCATACGCGATGATGATGTAGCAATAGGAAAGACCGGCGACCAAACCTATTTGGACGCTATTGACCAAAGTTACGGATATGATGCCTCCTTTTGGGGATTAAACACAGCCTGGAACAATTATTATGGGGTAATACAAGTTGCCAACGGTGCTCTTGAATCACTTGACAACTACGCTGAAAATATCACCTCAACCACAGATAAAGAAAATTATCTCTCCTATTGTGGTGAAGTGCGCTTTTTGCGTGCCTATGCTTATTATCGATTGGTTCAACTTTTCGGACCGGTAACCATTCTTCGGACGAACGATCAAAGTAACATGACACGTACTACTGTAGAATCCGTATACAACTATGCACTTGAAGATTTGGAATACGCATACGAAAATCTGCCTAAAGAGAGACCGAATGAAATGGCTCATAGCGGTGCAGTCACTGCATACACTGCCGAAATGTTGATGGCCAAAATTTACTTAAATGAAGGCAATTATACCAAAGTACAAAGTTTGACTCAAGATATAATCGATAGTAATAAGTTCAGTCTTTATGATGATTATTATGAATTGTTTAAAATTCCCGGCAAACTTTGCAATGAATCGTTATTTGAATATCAGGCTACGGATTTCGGCAACAGCTCCGGTGATGTTGTAAATTTTGATGTATGGTTTCCTTTCCAAGGTCCTATCAACACAGGCATTATCTCCGGTTGGGGATTTATTTCGCCAACAAAATCATTTATTGATTGGGCTGTAAAACGCGGAGAAACGGTGCGGGCAACTACTACATTCCTTTATACCGGTCAAAATACTCCCAGTGGAGATTGGATCAATGCTGCTACAGGTAATAATCCGACATGCTATAATGGAAAAGCTTATTTGCCATCTTCCGAACTAACCAGCGGTCGTACGGATTATGGATGCAACAATAATATCCGTGTCTTTCGTTACGCCGAAGTGTTGCTTATGAATGCAGAAGCAAAAATCAGAAATGGTGAAAATGGAGATAAAGAAATCAATCTGGTTCGCGAACGAGCTAAAATGTCTGATTTAACAAATGCCACGATTAATGATGTACTTGATGAACGTCGTATGGAATTAGGCGTTGAATGGGGAGAACGATTCAATGACCTCGTTCGTACCGGTCAGGCCGAAACAGTATTGGGTAATTTGGGTTATACCTCGGACAAAGAATATTATCCGATTCCTAACGCTGCCATAGATATAAGTCCTGAATTGGCCAATGATCCTGTTAGCGAATAAAAAACAGATGGATATAAAAGCGAATATAAGATACATTGCTATAATTCTTTTATCTGTATTGTCCGTCACAAGTTGTGCTGCGGGCAATACGGATAACGGAAGCAGTCTTACGACAGATGATAGTACTTCCGTCGATGGTCGCCCCAGCTCATTTTCTTCGGATAGTGTAATGCTCGATTACATTCAAAAGGTCCATTTCAATTATATGTGGGATGGAGCCGAAACCACTTCGGGGTTGGCTCCTGAGCGCATACATCTTGACGGAATATACCCTCAGCAGGATGCTTCGGTGGTAACGATAGGAGGAAGCGGATTTGGAATAGCCGGCATATTGGTGGCCATTAATCGGGGATTCATTACTCGCACAGCAGGTGTTAAGCGACTTACCAAAATTGTAAATTATCTATCAAAAGCCGATCGTTTTCATGGAGTATGGCCTCATTGGTTGTATGGAACGACGGGGAAAATCAAACCTTTTAGTACAAAAGACGACGGTGGAGATTTAGTAGAAAGTTCCTTTTTGATGGTTAGCTTACTTTGCGTACGCCAATATTTCGAAAATGGAAATGATACGGAAAAAGCGTTGGCCGATAAGATCAATAAATTGTGGAAAACAATGAAATTTGATTGGTATCAGAATGGTCAGGACAAAATTTATTGGCATTGGTCTCCCGATTATGATTTTCAGATGAATTTTCCGTTAGAAGGATACAACGAGGCAATGGTTGTCTATATATTAGCAGCCTCATCACCAACCCATCCGGTCAATGCATCAGCTTACCATCATTGTTGGGCCAGAAGCGGAAACATCAAGAGCGACGCTTCTTTTTACGGCTATCCGCTGATATTAAAACATAACGGAGCTGAAACTACCGGAGGTCCCTTATTTTGGGCCCATTATTCATGGATCGGTCTCAATCCTAAAAAGCTAAAAGATGAATATGCCGATTATTGGGATGTAGTTCGCAATCATGTATTATCCGATTATGCCTACTGTGTTGACAATCCGAAAGGATATAA
>JALNVG010000150.1 GCA_023227685.1 Bacteroidaceae bacterium | reverse complement strand
CCGAAAAGATTCTTAAACATTCTGCTGGCTGCACCGGATGCAGGTACAAACTTCTCCATTTTCTTACCGGATTCTTTGTAATTATCCCATATCGCGAGATATTTCATCTGCTCTTCATTAGTAAATACCATAATTCCGTTCTGCAAAGAAGCGGCGGCAAACAGCTTCATATAAGGAAAGCCCTTGACTAAACAACCCATTTGACTGTTAATCCGAGCCTCTGTGATTCTTTTTTTTGCAAGTAATTCTTTGTCTTGAGAAGTAATCATAATCGTTTTATTTTATAATGATGTTCAAAAATACAAAAAAATATTCACCTTTGGTTTAAAATTAAAGAAAAAAAGCTACTTTTACATCGAATAAAACAGGTAAATATGAACGATTTTTTCACTTCAAAAGAAAAAGGCGAACTTATCTCGCTATTCAAACAACTTTTGAAATCTGTTGGGAATAGTGTTTCCAACACAGATATCAGAAACCTGAAGAAGTCTCTTACCATTACTATACAACAAGGTGCACTTACTCGCAATAACTTTAACTTGAATCCCATTATTTGCAGTATGCAGACGGCCGTTATCGTTTCTGATGAAATAGGAATCAACGGACCCTTTCTTGTCGGTGTGCTGCTGAAAGAGACCGTGTTAAAGAAAATTTTATCTTTAGAACAAGTCAAAGAAACATTCGGGCATGACGCTGCAAGTATTGTAAACGGACTTGTCAAAATCAGCGAGCTTTATGCTAAGAACCCTACCGTAGAATCAGAGAACTTTCGCAATCTGCTCTTGTCTTTTGCCCAGGATATGAGAGTGATACTCATCATGATTGCCGACCGTGTAAATATCATGCGCCAAATCAGAGATTCCAAAAACAAGGAAGATAAGCTGAAAGTGGCTAACGAGGCCGCATACCTTTACGCACCACTGGCTCACAAGCTCGGATTATATAAGCTAAAATCGGAACTGGAAGATTTATTTTTAAAATATACTCAGCACGACACGTATTATTTTATCAAAGATCAACTGAATCAGACAAAGGCTTCTCGTGATAAATATATCGCTTCTTTCATAGAACCTATTAAGAAAAAGGTCACAGAATCCGGTTTGAAATTCACAATCAAGGGTAGAACAAAAACCATACATTCTATATGGCAAAAAATGCTAAAGCAAAAAACAGCTTTCGAGAATATATATGACTTGTTCGCTATCCGTATTATTATTGATACGGATGAAGATCCGGCAATTGAAAAACAGGATTGTTGGAAAGTGTTTTCTATTGTCACCGATATGTACACGCCCAATCCGAATAGATTACGCGACTGGTTATCTATACCAAAGAGCAACGGCTACGAATCATTGCATACCACAGTTATGGGCCCTCAGGGCAAATGGGTGGAAGTACAAATTCGTACTCGCCGAATGGATGATATTGCCGAATGTGGACTAGCTGCTCATTGGCGCTATAAAGGTATAAAAGGCGAAAATGGACTTGACGAATGGCTGACTTCAGTCAGAGAGGCACTCGAAAATTCCACTTCAGATTCGTTGAAAGTTATGGATCAGTTTAAAGTAGATCTGTACAAAGATGAAGTTTTTGTGTTTACGCCTAAGGGTGATTTATTCAAATTGAGCAAAGGAGCCACTGTTCTTGATTTTGCTTATAATATACATAGCAAACTGGGAGATACTTGCGTTGGTGCTAAAGTTAATGGTAAAGTTGTCCAGATAAGGCAACAATTGTTTAACGGTGATCAAGTGGAAATCATGACTTCGAACACGCAAACACCTAAACAAGATTGGCTAAAAATCGCAACAACCACTCGTGCACGCACCAAAATTCGCCAAGCTTTAAAGGAAAAAGAAGCTCGCCAACACAACATAGCAAAAGAAGCTTTAGACAGAAAGTTTAAGAATAGAAAAATAGAATATGACGAAGGCACACTGATGCGCCTCATCAAACATCTCGGATTCAAAAATATAACCGAATTTTATCAGGCTATAGCTGACAATACGATTGACATAAATGATATCCTTGACAAATACACTGACCAACTCAAACGTGATAATATGCCACACGAAGAAGTTGCCGTACGCAGTGCAGAAGGATACAACCTGCCCAAGCCGGGAGAGGATGAGAAAGTCGAAAGAGATGATATTCTTATCATTGATAAGGATATGAGAGGCATCAACTTCAAACTGGCCAAATGCTGTAATCCGATTTATGGAGACGAAGTTTTTGGATTTATTACCGTATCGGGCAGTGTAACCGTACATCGTACAAATTGCCCTAATGCCGGACAATTGAGAGAACGTTTCGGTTATCGCATTATCAAAGCACGCTGGGCAGGTAAATCCGAAGGCAAACAATATCCAATTACACTACGGATAATTGGTAATGATGATTTAGGGATTGTTACAAATATCACTTCACTCATCTCAAAAGAGATGGGAATCACTCTCCGTTCTATTACTATTGATTCAAATGTAGGTCTCTTTGACGGCACACTAACAGTTATGATAAGTGATACACGCAAATTGGAAGCACTAATAAAAAAGATAAGATCGGTAAAGGGGGTTAAACAAGTGAGCAGAAATTAAAATCAAACTTCACTACATTGTAGATCATGTTTAAATGAAAAGATTCAATATTAAAAAAAGGATTAAGAGCTTTGGTTATGCCTATAAAGGAATAATAAGTTATATAACGAATGAACACAATGCATGGATTCATCTCGGGATATCAGTATTCGTCATATTAGCCGGACTCTTCTTCCATCTTACAAAAGCGGAATGGATTATCGTCATTTTTTGCATCGGCTTTGTTCTTACTGCCGAGGCTTTCAATACAGCCATTGAAAGATTGGTTAATATTGTCTCACCGGAACATAATCCATCAGCTGGTAATGTAAAAGATATAGCTGCAGGTGCAGTTTTAATCAGTGCAATAACAGCTGCGATCATCGGATTGATCATTTTCATTCCTTATCTGATTCGACTTTTCTGAAAAAATCCATATAGGAATAAGACCTACCGGATTTTCCTCTTCATGAAATAATGATTAGTTGCTACCATATAAATAAGCAGAACAAACAAGACCACTGAATACCCTATATATATCACAGTTGATAAATTCAAAATATAGGCAACCGAAACTCCTACCAAAAGCCCGATTTGCCAAGCTAAAAGAGTTGTTGTATTAGCTGTACACCTTTCACAATGAGAAGAGAGAGAAATCAGCATCATTAAAAAGCGCGGAATGATGATGCTCAAGCTACATCCCATTAAGAATGCAATAAATACCGGATACAAACGAATATTCAACAGATAAAAGGCTAATAGTAGTAATGCAAGACCCAAAAAGACGGAATAATTTTTATACTTCTCGTTGAGAAAAAGCCGTAATATAAGCCAAGACAGGACTATACCTCCTAATAATCCGGAAAGCAAATAAATTTGAGGTAATAATCCTATATTTATAAATGAATCCCAATAGGTAAAGGCTAATGGTATTAATAAACCGATAGCAAAAGCTGTCAGACATATATTTAAAGCCGGTAACCATCCACGCAACAAGAAAAAGCGATCGATTGATAATATAGAATTTTCTATCGGAGCACGAAAAGGTACATTTGCTCCTAAAACAAATATAGCACCTATTACTCCTGATGCAATTGAAGCAAACATCAAAAAATTCATACCCAGTTGCTTATAAACAGCCACTCCTGCTATAATACCCACCAGAATACCGGATACGCCAAAACCTTGAAATTTAAGATTTCCCCTACTACGCAAACTTGACTGTACGATATCTATAGCAAGTGTTATACCCGATTCCGCGGCCATTCCAAAAGCAACTCCCTGAACAAAGGCCAGCAGATAAAAAATTGTAATCTCTTTTACCAACATGTATCCGAATGTAGTTAACACCACAAATACAAAACCGACAAAACAAACTGTACGTCGTCTGAAAGCATCAACCAGATGACCATGAAACGGACTGATCAATAACATTCCTGCCACTACAAAAAGCGGATAACAACCAGACTGAAAAATCGGCACATTCAACCGCCCCACCATCCCCCAGGGGAGAACAGAAAGAAGCAAATACATCGACATAAAAAGGAAAAAATTAGCAATACATATCACTAAAAAGTGAACATTTCCAAGTTTATGAGGCATAGTATTTATGAATTAATATTGTTCTTTCTCATTAGGAAAATCTGAATCCTTTACATCTTTTACATAATGCCCGATAGCATCGGTCATCACTGTATGTAAATCTGCATATTGACGTAAGAAACGAGGATGAAAACCATTATTCATTCCCAACATATCATGTATCACAAGCACCTGACCATCAACGCCACCCCCCGCACCTATGCCAATAACAGGTATTGTCAATTCCGAAGCAGCACGTGAAGCCAAAGTTGCCGGTATTTTTTCAAGTACCAAAGAACAACAACCAGCCTCCTCAAGAAGATGTGCATCATGAATAAGTTTCTCTGCTTCAGCATCCTCTTTTGCACGCACGGCATAAGTCCCGAATTTATGAATGGATTGAGGCGTAAGTCCCAAATGTCCAACTACCGGAATCCCGGCATTAACCATAAGTTTTATGGTTCCGATAATTTCTTCTCCACCTTCAAGTTTCACGGCATCAGCATTCGTCTCTTTCATTATACGTACCGCAGAAGACAAGCCTACATAATCATTGCCTTGATAAGAGCCAAAAGGCATATCGATAACAACCATAGCATACTTTACACCACGAACAACAGAGCGACCATAAAAAATCATTTCATCAAGTGTAATAGGAAGAGTTGTCGAATTTCCAGCCATCACATTTGAAGCAGAATCACCCACAAGAATCATATCCACACCTGATTCATCAACAATCTTAGCCATGGAATAATCATACGAAGTCAGCATAGCTATCTTTTCGCCCTTCTGCTTCATCTCTAGTAAACTGTGTGTTGTTACTTTCTTTTTATCGTTTGAGGAATTATTTACCATAATAAAAATGTTTTTTAATTCTTTAAAATCGACTGCAAAGTTATCATTTTATCATTTATAAATAATATAAAAATTAAAAAAATCGATTTACTCTTTATTCATATAAAAGAAACACATAAAAAACTTAATTCACAAATTACTATTTCAATCGTCGCAATTGAATCATTTTTTCAAATGTCATTCCACTGAAATCATCAATTATATAATCAGCATAACTTTCGATAGCTTCTCGAGGATTAGTTGTTGCCAGCCCGAAAACGAACGCTCCCGAATCGATACCAGCTTTAAGGCCGTGAAAAGAATCCTCAAAAACAAAAGCACTCTCGGGCGTTGAATGTAGCATATTCATACTTTTAACATAACACTCCGGATTAGGTTTTGAATGGGCGAACGACTCCTCGGTAAGAATAAGATCAACCTGATTCTTAAATTCGGGATGTGTTTTGTATACATTAGCCATCTTCTCAAGATTTGAACTTGTCACTACAGCTATTTTCACCCCATGGGAACGAAGATCACACATAAAAGATTGTACTCCGGGAATATATTCATACGACATTTCCTTTTCAAAAAGAGTTAATTCCTCAGCAATTTCTACTTGAACTTCTTTCTGACTCGAAAAATATTTATCAAATATTTTTATCAAAGTCTGACCTTTAATAATAGGACCGAAATTCTCACGTGCAAGATATTTCTTTCCTAATCTATTCCATAAAATGGTATATTGAGATTCCGTATCCATAATCACCCCATCAAAATCAAACAAGGCTGCAATACTTACTGTAGGATCCATCTATTCTAATTTATTATTATATTTTATCAGATGCAAAATTCACTATTAAATATGAAACAAGCAAATTTTTTCATCGAGAAAATACAAGAAAACAAAGAACTCAATAAAAAAGAATAAATCGGATTAAAAATCGAAGAGCGGAAAACGAGACTCGAACTCGCGACCCCGACCTTGGCAAGGTCGTGCTCTACCAACTGAGCTATTTCCGCAAAAAAATATTGGT
>JALNVG010000149.1 GCA_023227685.1 Bacteroidaceae bacterium | reverse complement strand
CGTGATTTTCCTGAAGTACTCGATCGCTACAGCAATCAGTTTCGTTATATATTGGTGGATGAGTATCAGGATACGAATGTAGCCCAGCATCGTATCGTATGCCAATTGACCAAATGGAACAAACATATATGTGTAGTGGGTGATGATGCACAAAGTATCTATTCGTTTCGTGGGGCGGATATTGACAATATCCTTAATTTCAACAGGACGTTCAGTGATGCCAAGACCTTCAAGCTTGAAGAAAATTACCGCTCTACGCAACTTATCGTCTCGGCGGCCAACAGTCTGATTGAAAAGAACGAACGCCAGATTCATAAGGAGGTTTATTCGAATAAGGAGAAAGGCGAACCGCTCACCGTCTTTAAGGCTTATAGCGATACCGAAGAGGGTGAAATCGTGATTAACAAGATTTCTGAATTACATAGGAAGGAACATAGTACTTACGATCATTTTGCTATTCTGTTTCGTACCAATGCCCAGAGTCGTGTCTTTGAAGAAGTACTCAGGAAGCGTAGTATTCCTTATCGTATTTATGGCGGATTGTCTTTTTATCAGCGCAAGGAGATAAAGGATGTGATTTCTTATTTCCGTTTGGTCACTAATCCCCATGACGAGGAAGCGTTGAAACGTTGCATCAATTATCCGGCACGCGGAATAGGTAATACCACCTTAATGAAAATCATCAATTCAGCTTCAGTCCGTCATGAGAGTTTGTGGAATGTGATTTGTCATACGTCGGACAACGGATTAGAAGTGAATAAAGGGACGCTTGCCAAGTTGCGGGGCTTCCAACAGTTGATAGAGGGCTTTATCTTGTCCGCCGGAGAAAAGGATGCTTATGAACTCGGTCAACAAATTATTCGTGAATCGGGTATAATGAATGACATCTATCAGGATAATACTCCCGAAAATATCAGTCGCAAGGAGAATGTGGAGGAATTGATAAACGGCATGAATGATTTCTGTGCCACAAGGCAGGAGGAAGATAATCCGAATATATCTCTGGCCGATTTTTTGGCGGATGTTTCCTTGTTGACCGATCAGGATATCGGTGGCGATGAGGGCGAAAAAGTGACATTGATGACGATTCATTCAGCCAAAGGGCTGGAATTCGGTACCGTATTCGTTGTTGGAATGGAAGAGAACCTCTTTCCTTCTTTTATGTCTGGTGATTCGCCAAAAGCAATGGAAGAGGAGCGCCGTTTATTTTATGTGGCTGTCACTCGTGCAGAAAAACATTGTTTTTTGTCTTATGCCAGATCAAGATTTAGGTATGGTAAAGTTGAATTCTCCAGTCCAAGCCGATTTTTAAAAGATATCGATTGCCGTTATTTGAAGCAGCCTTTGGATGCCGATGTATCGAACAACGATGGTTTTTCGGGAGGAACTATTCATTCTAAACGTTTTACACAAACGGTAAGGGTTCCGGAAACATCAGGCACAAGGGTTGGCAATTCATCTTTGGGCAATTCATCTTCGCAAATAAAAAAGATGCAATCGGTATCTTTATCAACATCATCTTCGGATTCCAACTCAAAGGATCTTCCGAACTTGAAGGTCGGTCAAATCATCGAGCACCAGCGCTTTGGCGAAGGTGTTGTATTGCAGGTCGAAGGTACGGGTGATAATGCGAAAGCTAAAATAAAGTTTAAAAATGTAGGAGAAAAGCAACTTTTACTACGCTTCGCCCGTTTTAAGGTTATAGGTTGAATATATCTTATTCCGGTTAATGGTATTAATAAAATAAGGCAGGATATATAAAACATAAAAAGATGATGAAAAAAAGTATGATAGCTCTTGTTGCTACAGCTGTGATGCTAAGCAGTTGTGCTACCAGCCAAATGGGAGATCCTAATGCCATAGGCATGGGAGCTGTAATAGGTGGTAACTTCGGACAGGCCATAGGTGGTATTATCGGGGATAGCAATAATGGTCCGCGAGGTGGGTTTACCGGTTCTGCTATCGGAACGATAATCGGAACAATAGCCGGTGCCGCCATAGGTAATGCGGCAACAGCGCCAAGGGATGAAAACAAAGGTGTTGTAGCTTATGATCCGGTGGACGGTCAGGATGTTTATCTTTCGAATAATGAATATAATAACAGCAGTGATCGGGATATTGTAGAGCAGCCACAAGTAAACTTGAATATTCATAATATACGCTTTATCGATGATAACAGGAATCATAAGATTGATTCGAATGAAAACAGTTCTATTATTTTTAATATTATGAATAATGGTGATGATCCTGTTTATAATGTCATTCCTCTTGTGCAGCTTGTTGATGGTCAGAGAAAGGAATTGTATATTTCTTCGTCTGTCATGGTCGAAAAGATTCTTCCCGGCCAAGGTATTCGTTACACTGCCGTAATCCGTGGAGGGGATAAACTAAAAGACGGTGAGGCCACATTCCGTGTAGCTGTTACTTTGAAGGGCGTCAACAAATTGTATGACGAAAAAGAATTCACTTTGCACACATCTAGCGGGGCAGATTAGTTTTGATTGGCAATTCATATACCATAAATATGGTATTAAATTGCCAATGATGTGTGATTGTTAGGCCTATCTTTATCTTCTATCTTTGCACTATTGAAAATTAAAGTAAATAGAAACTTAATAATAAGAAGATATGGATAATAGTAAATTGCATTTTGAAACGTTACAGCTACATGTAGGACAAGAGCATGCTGATCCTTCAACAGATTCTCGTGCCGTGCCTATTTATCAAACCACTTCATACGTCTTTCATAATTCCGCTCATGCTGCAGCACGTTTTGGTTTGCAGGATGCCGGAAATATTTACGGTCGTCTCACCAATTCAACCGGAGATGTATTTGAAAAACGAATAGCAGCTCTTGAGGGTGGCGTGGCTGCTTTGGCTGTAGCTTCTGGGGCAGCTGCCGTTACTTATGCGTTTGAGAATATCACCCGTGCCGGTGATCATATTGTTGCTGCAAAAACTATTTATGGTGGTACGTATAATTTGCTGGAGCATACGCTTTCGGCCTATGGTGTATCTACTACCTTTGTTGATCCTTCTGATGTTCAGAACTTTGAGCATGCCATAAAAGAAAATACAAAAGCTGTCTTTTTTGAGACTTTGGGCAATCCGAATAGTAATATCATAGATATTGAGGCTGTGGTGAAGATCGCACATAGTCATAAGATTCCTGTGATTATTGATAATACATTCGGCACTCCTTATTTGATACGTCCTATCGAGTACGGAGCTGATATTATTGTGCATTCCGCCACAAAATTTATTGGTGGACATGGGACGACGATGGGAGGTGTTATCGTTGATTCCGGTAAGTTTGATTGGAAGGCTTCCGGCAAGTTTCCTCAACTCACAGAACCAGAACCGAGTTATCATGGTATACGTTTTGTTGACGCAGTGGGGCCTGCTGCTTTTGTAACAAGAATACGTGCGGTTATTTTGCGTGATACCGGTGCTACGATTAGTCCTTTTAATGCTTTCTTATTGTTGCAGGGCGTAGAGACCTTGTCCTTGCGTGTTGAGCGCCATGTGGAAAACGCTTTGAAAGTGGTTGATTATTTAAAGAATCACCCTAAAGTCGTTACCGTAAACCATCCTTCTTTGCCGGAAAATCCAAGTAATACACTTTACAAAAAATATTTTCCTCATGGTGCCGGTTCTATTTTTACTTTTGAGATTAAAGGTGGAGAAAAAGAAGCACAGCGTTTTATTGATAATCTAAAGATATTTTCTTTGCTTGCCAATGTAGCCGATGTGAAATCTCTCGTAATCCATCCGGCAACCACTACGCATGCACAGTTGAGCAAAGATGAATTACTTGATCAAGGCATAAAACCGAATACCATTCGTTTGTCTATCGGTACGGAGCATATTGATGATATCATAGCCGATTTGGATCAGGCTTTTGATAAGATTTAGTATTTATCGAATGAAGAATATAGTTGTTTTATTGTCTGGAGGAGTAGATAGTTCTGTTGTGGTTCATCTCCTTTGCGAGCAGGGGTATAAGCCCTCTCTTTTCTATATAAAAATAGGAATGGACGGTACTGATTTTATGGATTGTCCCGCCGAAGAAGATATGGAGATTGCTTCGGTAATAGCTCGTAAGTATGGTTTATCGCTTGAAGTGGTAGATTTGAATCGTGAATATTGGGATAGCGTTGTTGCTTATGCCTTGGATAAGATAAAGAAAGGACTGACACCCAATTCCGATGTGATGTGTAACAAGTTGATAAAATTCGGATGTTTTGAGCAACGCGTGGGTAAGTTCTTTGATTATACGGCTACAGGGCATTATGCAACTACCGTTATTAAAGATGATAGGGTGTGGTTGGGTACGGCTATTGATCCGGTGAAAGATCAGACAGATTTTTTGGCTCAGATAGATTATTTGCAAGTATCCAAATTGATGTTCCCCATAGGGCGGCTCATGAAAAGCGAAGTTCGTGCGATGGCGTTGAAAGCCGGTCTGCCAAGTGCGAAGCGGAAAGACAGTCAGGGTATTTGTTTTCTCGGAAATATCAATTATAATGGCCTCGTACGCCGGTTGCTTGGTGAACGCGAGGGACCTGTTATCGAACTTGAAACAGGCAAAAAAATAGGTACGCATCATGGCTATTGGTTTCATACCGTAGGGCAGCGCAAAGGGCTCGGATTAGGTGGCGGTCCGTGGTTTGTGATAAAGAAGGATATTTACCAAAACATTATTTATGTCTCTCATGGCTATGATTCCGAGAAACAATATGGTCATACATTTCGAATGCCCGATTTTCATTTTATTACTGATAATCCCTGGCAAGATACTGATAAAGAGATTGATATTACTTTTAAGATTCGTCATACACCGGAATTTACAAATGGTAAATTGTTTTGTGAGGGAAGTTCTTATCGTGTAGAATCAGAGAATAAATTGCAAGGTATTGCACCGGGACAATTCGGTGTGATTTATGATAAAGATGCTAAAATCTGTATTGGAAGCGGAGAGATCTATTCTTCTTGAAAATAAATAAAAACCAACTTGTTTATTGATTATTCAAATCAGATGTAATACTCCGCTAAATCAACGATGCCGGCTCTCATTGCATATTTTATAGCCTCATGAACATTATTAACTCCGAGTTTGCGATATATGTTTTTCCTGTGACTATTGATGGTATGAAAACTAAGATTCTTTTCGGCGGCAATTTCTTTAGTCGTTTTTCCCAAAGCGATTTCTTTTAGGATTTCTTTTTCAGTAGTGGTTAGCAGGTGGTCCTCTTGGTTATTGCCGGAAGTGGCGTTAGAAATGCCGGGACTTTTCAGAAGTAAATTGCTTACATGACTGCAGATGTACCGTTCTTTTTTTGTGGCTGATTGGAGTGCGGCACAGATTTCTTCTTTTGTATTATCCTTCATCACAACGCCAATGGAAATACTGCTAAACAAAACCTGACGTAGGAAAACCAGACTTAAATCATCAGAAAATAGTAGCCAATCGGATTCTTTGAATCTTTCTTGTAACACAATCAATTCTTCTGCTCCGGCAAAATCAAATAAGGTATAATCCAGAATGATTACAGCATTGGGATATTTGAATAGAAGTTTTATCAGTTCGGCTTTATTTTCTACTTCTTCCAAAAGCGAGACATCTTTGATTTGTCTCAGTAGAAACATTATTCCGGCTTTGGTAATATCTTGATTATCTGCAATAATAAATTCTCTCATTATATCATAATTCGTTTGATGAGTATAGATGCAAATTTACAATTATAGTTCGATATATAATGCTTTCGTGGCAATTTATTGTCTTTTTTCATTAAAAGTAGTTGCTTAATTCTTAATTAAATAAATCATGTTATTTTTATTATTTCTCTTATTCATAGAGTTAAAAGGCTTTGGATTTTGGTAAAGTTTTAAAATAATCATAAATAATGAACATTCTTTTCATTATGTGTTTACCTTTGTGTTTCAAATAGAAAAGTCTGATAAATAGGATGGACAAAATAACAAAAGGAAGAGCAAAAATAGCATGGTTATTACTGATAACCATTATGCCTCTTTTTATTATAAAGACTTTCCATTATCACAAGATTGTGCCT
>JALNVG010000148.1 GCA_023227685.1 Bacteroidaceae bacterium | reverse complement strand
TTGTTCCTATAAAATCTTATCTGATTCAAATTTATTAAATCAAATGAATATTTAACTCTTCACACCTCTTTCTCATTTCATCCGGCCAAATGCTAGCTTGGATTTCGCCTACATGAGCCTTCTTTAAATAAAACATACAAAGACGCGACTGACCTATACCACCACCGATGGATAAAGGTAATGTACCATCTATCAAACGTTTATGAAAATATAATCCGAGGCGTTCTTCTTTACCTTCTTTTTTCAATTGGGAAATTAGTATTTCTTTGTTCACCCGAATACCCATAGAAGAAATCTCAAAGGCACGATTAAGGATTGAATTCCATAACAAAAGATCGCCATTCAAACCAGGAAGGTCATTCAAGCCTTTACTCGTATAATCGTCATAATCAGGAGCACGTCCATCGTGTTTCTTCCCATCACCCAATTTACAACCAATGCCGATAACAAAAACTGCTTTGTATTTTTCGCATATTTTATTTTCTCTATCTTTGGGCTCTAAATCAGGATAAAGCTGGCGCAATTCTTCAGCGTGGATAAAATGAATCTTTTCAGGAAGACAAGGCTTGATTTGCGGATACCACTCATAAACCATATACTCGGTCCTTTTCATAGCTGCATAAATGCGTACAACAATACTCTTTAAAAATTCAATATTTCTTTGATCTTCTGTTATCACACGTTCCCAATCCCATTGGTCAACATACAAAGAATGAAGATTACCTAATTCTTCATCAGAACGGATAGCATTCATATCGGTATATATACCATAACCGGGTTCAATATTATAGTTGGCAAGCGTCAAGCGCTTCCATTTAGCCAATGAATGCACCACCTCTGCTTGTACATCCCCCATGTCCTTGATCGGGAAAGATACAGGACGTTCAACACCATTTAAATCATCATTAATCCCAGTGCCCTTGAGCACAAATAAAGGAGCTGTCACACGACGAAGACGCAAATCGGATGATAAATTCATCTGAAAAAATTCCTTAATTTCCTTAATTCCCTGTTCTGTTTGTTTTAAGTCCAAAAAGGGGTTATAATTTTTAGGTTCTATTAAATAACTCATACTTTATATTTATTACATTGCTTGCAAAGATAGCATACTTTTTCAATGCTGTATACCAAATCACCAAAAACATTATCATATTGATAAATATCTTAGGGAATTACCAACGAAATTAAAATTGTCATATTGCAAAGTGAGAAATAAAACAACTTAAAGATTAGGAGAATAAAACTTTTTTATCTATTTTTGCATTCGCTTTGGCTCCGTAGCTTAGCTGAATAGAGTGTCAGATTCCGGTTCTGAAGGTCGTGGGTTTGAATCCCACCGGAGTCACTAATCCAGATTTCATAGTCAATCCTAGACATTAACAGTCGATTGGTTACGAATATCTGGATTCTTTATAGTATCAAAAACAATAGAGAAAAGATAAAAAATAAAATACAATGCAGAATATTCAAAATAATCCATGTAGTTGCAAACAAAAATCGTTACACCTCAAAGCAGTATTATTTGATATGGACGGCGTATTATTTGATTCCATGCCCTACCATGCTAAGTCATGGTTGAAAGTTATGACTACCAACGGATTGACAATGACACCTATAGAGGCCTACATGAACGAGGGTCGGACAGGAACTTCTACGATTAATCTTATTTATAGAAGACAATATGGCAAAGAAGCAACAAAAGAATTACAGAACATGATTTATACAGAAAAATGTACTGAATTTGCCAAATATCCAGAGCCTACTCGTATTACAGGCGCATTAGAACTAGTAAAGAAAGTCAGAGCCGGCGGTTTGGTTCCTATCATTGTAACCGGTTCAGGACAAGATACGCTTATCAATCGGATTGAACGAAATTATCCTAATCTTTTTGCTCAAGATTTTATGGTTACCGCTTTTGATGTAAAACGAGGCAAACCCGATCCAGAACCTTATCTGATGGCACTCCAAAAAGCTCATCTCGAAAAAAACGAAGCCATTGTAATAGAGAATGCACCATTAGGTGTAGAATCAGGTCACAGGGCCGGTCTTTTCACTATTGCAGTCAACACTGGTCCCTTAAAAACGCAAGTGCTTCACGATGCCGGTGCCGATCTTACATTTACATCTATGACAGCTCTTCTGGAAAAATGGGATGAATTCCTACAGACCTATAACAAATAAATACATAGTATAACGTTACTAAGAAAAAAGGAAAGATCAATACCACTGAATATTACTTTGTGTCTGACTTCTCTGATCCCATTTTAAATCTTGCAGTACACTAGCATTGGCTCTAATAGTAAAACTATAATATTTATAAGTACCAAAAGGCGCTAAACTTGTTGTCATTGTAAAGCAATGCAAATCACGGGTAATATTGCAGGAGGTCTGAGTAATTTTATGTTCTTGAAAATCATATCCGGAATTGAAAGAAAAGGACCATTTATTACTCATTTTCAAATTTCCATTCATATTCAAACTATGCGTATATTTAAATGGATAACGCATATTATGCACATTGATAGGCTTACTTTGATTCTCTCTGATATTAAATGAATAATTCAAACTAATAGACCATGGCATCTTAAATACTTGATAACCATCAGCATCTGCCTGCGCTTTCACTACTTTTTTTTCATTAGTATCGTTCTGTTTCGGATCATCAGAATCTTTTTGCTGATCAGGTCCTCCAACCTTATCTCTTTCAGTTTTTTTATCTTTTCCATCATCTTTACTTCCAAAAAGTTTCTTGAATGTATCGTTGTTTAAGGTATAACTGAGAGAAGAGCCATAGCCCTGGAAACGACCAAAACGGCCGTAAGACCATTCGGTACGATCACCGACAACCACTTCACCACTCTTATTAAAAGTATAGGCATAAGTAGCAAAAGATGAGCTCATACTGAATGTATAATTTTTAGTCAACTTCAAACGTAAATTCATATTCAAATTGCCCCAGGGCTTACTTGCTGCAGCCATATTATACGAAATACTAGCACCTAGTTCGTCAATCAAACTTACTTTTTTCAAAGAATCATTTTTGGCCCGATACTTCATTTCGACATTATTCGATACACTAAAGGCTACAGTACCTGAGCCCTCACGCGAAGGCACCCCATATGGCTGACTAGAATATGGGGAATAATACTGCTTTTTACCATTATAATCAGTATACGAATTCCAATATTTATCAAAAGCAGGAGCTCCACTAATACTTACTTGCGGAGTAAACACATGACGGATTTGGATTTCCTTTTTCTTAAAAAAGAGTGGCTTATATATTCCATACAACTTCGTACTCAGACTTAAACTTGCAGAATAGTTTGCTACACGATAAAAGCCGGAAATAGTATCACCAGGTAAAGCTTCCAAAGCCTTGTCGGTAGTATTATAGGTTTTGTTGATCTTGCTCGTATACCAACGTTCGATATATTTAATTGAAGGAGAAACCTGAAGAAAATCAAACAACGTAAAAGTTGCACTCACAGGAATCGAATGATTCATTGCATGCGTCCAAGCACTGATACCTGAATGAAAAATTTTATCCATATGCGTATCAATACTATTCGTCAATCTTCCGGTATAACTCATAGAAATCTTCTCATACCATTTTTCATCGCCAACTGCATTTTTCTTTTTGAAAGGGTAAATACGGCTCAAGGCAATATTCAAATCGGGCAAGGTCATCGAAATAGATGAGTCACTCATCGTCTGGGAGATATTAGACGTAGCAGACAAAGTTAGATTTTGATCGGGGAAACTACGAGAATAACTCACACTTGATGTTTTAGTATTCTGCGTGAGCAACGTTGAATTATAAAGATTGTTGATATTAGAACGTTCATAGCTCGTTGTAGCAAAATTAACATTGGCGGAAAATGTGCTGTTCGGACTCGCCTTAGTATCTTGTCTATGATTCCAAGAGATTTTAAAATCCTTTTTAACTGAATAATCCGGCATATTCTTATCTCCTGTCTTAGTTACCTGATAATCAGCCGAAAGTGAACCTGAATACTTATAACGTTTATTATAATTTGTCGCTGCCGCCATTGACCACGATCCCTTAGTAAAAATATCTCCAGTCAACTTAAGATCCATCATATCACTGATAGCAAAGTAATATCCACCATCGGTAAGACCAAATCCGCGACTCGAATCATCCATATAAGTTGGCATAATGAAACCAGACGAATAACTGCTTGTGAAAGGAAAGAAAAAAAAGGGTACTGCAAGGGGATATAGAGGTACATCTTCTACAACCAGATAAGCAGGCCCCGCAACACAATATTTCTTGGGGCGCACCTTGGCACGAGTTAGTTTCAAATAAAAATGTGGATGTTCATGATGGTCACAAGTAGTATATTTACCATTGAGCATATAGAGAATATCCGCAGAATCTTTTTTTGCCTCATTACTGGTAACATAGCCCTCACCCTGCTGAGTAACTACATTATTGATAAACCCCTTCTTTGTTTTAAAATCATAACGAATTTGTTTTGTATCATAAGGCGTGTCACCATCCTTAAATACAGGTTTACCTTTAATGTTACCTAAAGAATCAGTCACTCCAATCGCTTTGACCGTACTGCTATCGAGATTCATAGATATGATCTGAGCAGTCAAATCAATCTTTTGATAATCTACTTTACCATCACCGTAAAGATGAGCATAACCACCCTTCTCGAAAACGATTGAATCGGAAGCCTCATAAACGACCGGAGCATCAAGCGGCTGTTTCTTTTTAGGATGTAACGAGTCCATTCGCAGACTATCTAACTTCAGAGAATCTATGCGATGAAGTGTACGAGTCTGCATAACATCGGCACGGGGCAACTTATCCTTATGCAGCCTTTGAGAATAGACCTCATTAGCGATAAAAACAAGAATCCCTACTAGCAGGAAAGATATGATAATATTTCTTTTCAATACGTTTTTTTTACGCTTAATAAGGGCAAAAATACACAATCTTAGTCAAACATAAACGATAGAAATCAATATTTATTATTTTTTGTGCTATAAGAAGCGATCACACCAAATATTAAAACGATTCAGCCCATCTTCACCATATTTAGCAATGCTCATGCGTGCCTTTTCCACACTCTTCTCAACAGTGAGGTGACTTTTTGAATAAAATTTATCGGCGAAACAAGTAATTTGTTCTTCTATACTCACAGGAATCATATCACGATGTGGTATAGGCAAATTCTCCAAAAGAATCTTTTGAAGAGAAATACCTGCTCCGGTATGACGTTCGCAAACCAATGCATGTTGAGGAAAGCCCTCTTTCCTCAACAAATCCGCTCCCAAATAACCATGACATAGGTAAGGGTACCTACCATAACAATAGATACCTGCAGCATCGGTAAGAAAGATACCTAGATCATGTAACATGGATGCCGATATAATAAAATTTCTATCGGCCTTGAGTTCAGGATGTCTGTCAACAATATCCAAGGCCTTTTGCATCACATTACGACTGTGAATAACCAAAACCTTTCTTTGTTCACTATTCTGCGAATAATATTTATCAACTATTTCTTTCCAATTTACCAATTCCATAAATATTTATATACAATATTGTTGTCATTTTTCGGAGTACAAAGATATAATTTTATTCATCTATATAAAAGAGTAAAAAGACAAAAAATCAAGTTACGTTTTTTCTTCTCTTTTCTTTTCGTTTTTTCCATAACTGCCAGCTATTTATAATATTTTGCCAAATAACATAGGTGCCCGGAGCCAGAGACGAAAGAGGATTCAGATATGTTTGTGACATCCAAATACCCAAAATTGTATTTTTTTGTCCGAGTGATTGTCCTCCAGCAATCCTATCGTCATATACACCTCCGATACTTTTACCAAGCCAAAGTTGCAAACAACTAAGCAATAAAGCAACAAAGACAATCATAATTTCGATAAATCCGCTGGATGTACCATTAATTATAGCATAAAAAGTTTGAGATGTAACTATAGTTAAAGATAACGCCCAAAGGTAAAACGACACTTCATGCCATGATAGAAGCTTACGGTGCACAGTAGGCACAAGAATACGAAGTAACCATGCCGCAATAAACGGACAGATGAGCAAAAAGAAAACACGCTGTAATATACTAATAAAAGCAAACCT
>JALNVG010000147.1 GCA_023227685.1 Bacteroidaceae bacterium | reverse complement strand
TCCGAACAGAGAAGTTAAGCCTCGTCGCGCCGATGGTACTGCGTATTAGTGGGAGAGTAGGTAGCCGCCGTTTTTTTGAAGCCTCTTGAATCTTTATTGATTCAAGAGGCTTCTTCTTTTTATCTGTAGGCCTGCGCAGAAAAAATGGGTATTACTTGGTATATTAGAGATGATTTTATACCTTTGTCGACTAATTCTTATATTTTTATTAAAAGAAGTAGTTTTTTGTGTATAAGTTGTATATTTTTTGTACATTTGCAACGGCTAAGAATGTGTGTTTTGGATAAATTAGATAAATATATTATAGACCTGAAAGGCTTGAGTGAACACTCAGCAGCTTTTGCATTTGACTTGGATAATAGTTTCTTCAATCTAATTGAAGGCTCTGAGATAAGAAATGGTGAGGTGCATGTTGATTTGTCGATTTTGGAGGAGTTTGGTACTTTTAAACTTATATTTACAATAGTCGGTTTTGTTTACGTACCTTGTGATTTGTGTTTAGATGACATGCAACAATCAATCAATTACTCTGATGTCTTAAAGGTCAAATTCGGTGATAAAATAGTCGATGATGGTTCTGATACGGTAATTATAAATGAATATCAAGGAGTTATTAACGTATCATGGTATATATATGAGTTTATTATGTTATCGATTCCTTTAAAACACTCACATCCTATAGGCCTGTGTAATCCATTTATGGTAGAAGAATTAAATAAACATTTGTGTATTAAGAAGGAAAAAAAATCTTCTGTTGCTAATGAAGATTCTGATCCTCGCTGGAACAAATTAAAAGAACTATAAGATAATAATCAAAAAAAAGAAAGAAAATGGCACATCCTAAAAGAAAACAATCAAAAACGAGAACAGCCAAGAGAAGAACGCATTATAAAGCTGTTGCTCCTACATTAGTTATTTGCCCTAATTGTGGCGAATGGCATGTTTATCATACTGTCTGTGGCTCTTGTGGCTATTATAGAGGTAAACTTGCTGTGGAAAAAGAAGCTGCTGTATAACCAGCCTAGCTTTATTTAATTTAGCCGGAGATTTTTCTTTGGCTAAATTAAATTTATTGTAATAAAAAAAAATTGATGGAAAAAATTAATGCAGTAGTCACAGGTGTTGGTGGATATGTACCAGATTATATCTTGGATAATGAGCAACTTTCAAAAATGGTTGATACCACGGATGAATGGATCATGACTCGTATAGGTGTTAAAGAACGCCATATCTTAAGTGAAGAGGGACTTGGCACCTCTTATATGGCGCGTAAAGCAGTAAAACAACTTTTACAGAAAACTGGAGTAAATCCTGATGAAATAGAAATGATAGCAGTGGCTACCAGTACCCCTGATTACCATTTTCCTTCAACTGCTTCTATTTTATGTGATAAGGTTGGACTAAAAAATGCTTTCGCATTCGATTTTCAAGCTGCATGTTGTGGTTTTTTGTTTTTGATGGAAACAGCGGCTAATTTTATCCGATCAGGTAAATATAAAAAGGTTATAATTGTTGGCGCAGATAAAATGTCTTCAATGGTTGATTATTCTGATCGTGCGGTTTGTCCGATTTTTGGTGATGGTGCAGCTGCCTTTTTATTGGAAGGAACAACCGATAATTTTGGAATTTTAGATTCCTATTTGCGGACCGATGGAAAAGGTCTTCCTTTTCTTCATATGAAAGCTGGAGGCTCAGTATGTCCGCCTTCTTATTTCACAGTTGAGAATAAAATGCACAATATTTATCAGCAAGGGCGTACGGTATTTAAATATGCCGTTTCACTCATGTCTGATTCGAGTGCTGAGATTGCTAAGAGAAATCATCTTGATAAAAATAGTATAGATTGGGTGATACCTCATCAAGCTAATAGGCGTATTATTGAGGCAGTAGCTCATCGATTGGAGCTTCCTATGGATAAGATGTTGATGAATATTGAACATTATGGCAATACCAGTGCGGCTACGCTGCCGTTGTGTGTTTGGGATTATGAAGAAAAATTAAGAAAAGGAGATAATCTTATTTTTACAGCTTTCGGGGCAGGTTTTACTTGGGGAGCTTTGTATATGAAATGGGGTTATGATACAGAGAAATCTTAAGGATCATAATTGATATAATAATGAAAGCGCATCCTATTTCTTATTCGATGCGTTTTTTTTCATAAATTAAATTGTAGTGAAATGAGTCATAAAGCAGGTTTTGTTAATATTGTAGGAAATCCTAATGTAGGAAAGTCTACTTTAATAAATGCATTGATGGGCGAAAGACTTTCGGTTGTAACGTTTAAGGCGCAGACAACACGTCATCGTATTATGGGTATTTATAATGAAGATGATTTTCAAATTGTGTTTTCGGATACTCCTGGGGTTTTGCAGCCGAATTATAAATTGCAGGAGTCAATGTTGACATTCTCTAAGTCAGCGTTAGTTGATGCAGATATATTGCTTTATGTGACGGATGTTGTTGAAGTTCCAGATAAAAACAATGATTTTGTTGAAAAGGTGGAGCAGCTTAAAGTACCTATATTTTTGCTTATCAATAAGGTTGATTTATCTGATCAGGAAAAGTTAGGCGATTTAGTTGATAAATGGAAGACTATTATGCCGCAAGCGGAGATCATTCCTATCTCAGCTGCACAAAAGTTTAATTTGGATTATTTGATGAAACGTATAAAATCACTTTTGCCTGAGGCTTCACCTTATTTTGGAAAGGACCAATGGACTGATAAGCCAGCTCGTTTTTTTGTTACAGAGATTATTCGAGGTAAAATATTGTTGTACTATAGTGAAGAGGTGCCTTATTCGGTAGAGGTAGCAGTAGAGGAATTCAAGGAGGAAGATTATAAAATCTTTATACGTGCAGTAATATATGTGGAACGAGAATCACAAAAGGGTATCATCATTGGAAAAGGTGGTCTTGCATTAAAAAAGGTAGCTACGGAATCCAGACATGAACTTGAGCATTTTTTTAATAAAAAAATATTCTTGGAAACTTATGTAAAGGTTGATAAGGATTGGCGTAGTTCCGATAAAGAGTTGCATAATTTCGGTTATGAATTGGATTAGTTTTGTATTCATTGGACTGTGATAGTCCGTAAAATAATAAAAAGACGATGGGAAATATAGTCGCAATTGTTGGACGTCCTAATGTAGGAAAATCTGCTTTGTTTAATCGTTTAACAAGTAGCGGAAAAGCTATTGTTAATGATCAAGCGGGAACAACACGTGATAGGCAATATGGTAAAACAGAATGGGGTGGACAAGAGTTTTCAGTTATTGATACTGGGGGCTGGGTTGTGAATTCTGATGATATATTTGAAGATGAAATCAGGAAACAAGTAAAACTTGCTGTGGATGAGTCTGATGTAATATTGTTTGTGGTTGACGTAATGACTGGTGTGGCTGATCTTGATTTGCAAGTGGCTGCAATCTTGAGGAAGACAGATAAGCCGGTTATTGTAGTAGCCAATAAAACCGATAACAATAATTTGCTTTATGATGCTGCCGAATTTTATAAATTTGGTTTGGGTGATCCGTATTGCATTTCGTCTATGACTGGTAGCGGTACGGGAGACTTGCTTGACTTTGTTGTAAGTAAGTTCGATAGGATAGAAGAATCTCTTGATGATAATATACCTCGTTTTGCTGTGGTAGGTCGTCCTAATGTAGGTAAATCATCAATAGTTAATGCTTTTATCGGTGAAGACAGAAATATTGTAACGGATATTGCAGGTACAACTCGTGATTCTATATATTCAAGATATAATAAATTTGGTTTCGATTTTTATCTTGTTGATACTGCTGGTATACGTAAGAAAAAAAAGGTAAGCGAAGATTTGGAGTATTATTCGGTAGTTCGTTCTATACGTGCTATAGAAGCTTCTGATGTTTGTGTGTTGATGCTTGATGCAACACGAGGCGTAGAAAGTCAGGATTTAAATATTTTTTCTTTGATTCAGAAAAATCAGAAAGGATTGGTAGTCATTGTAAATAAATGGGATCTTGTTGATGATAAATCTCCTAAGATGATTAAAACTTTTGAGGAAGCTATACGTGCTCGTTTTGCTCCTTTTGTTGATTTTCCAATTGTTTTTGGATCTGCATTGACGAAACAACGCATATTAAAAGTGCTTGAGGAAGCGCGTAATGTCTATGAAAATCGCCATACAAAAATATCGACTTCTCGTTTGAATGAAGAGCTGCTTCCATTGATTGAGGCATATCCTCCTCCTTCGAATAAAGGGAAATATATTAAGATTAAATATATTACGCAGTTGCCTAATACTCAGGTTCCATCATTTGTCTTTTTTGCCAATTTACCCCAGTATGTGAGAGAACAGTACAAACGATTTCTGGAAAATAAATTGCGGGAAAAATGGACTCTTACAGGTAATCCTGTGAATATTTTTATTCGTCAGAAATAATCTTGTTATTGCTGATATTTAGCTATGGCTTTTTGCCGTTTTATTGTTGCTTTTTATAAAATAGGAGGAGATAAATAGCATGAAAGATTAATCTTTCATGTTATTTATCTCCATTTTTTTGACTTTTTGGAGTAAGTCTGAAGCAAAAATAAAGTCGCTTAATTTTTTGTTTTGTGATGTAAAAATACAGTCTTTAGTGCCTTCCCATTCTTTTTTACCTTCTTGGATGAAAATTACTTTTTCTCCTATTCCCATAACTGAATTCATGTCATGAGTGTTGATGATTGTTGTCATACTATATTCTTTTGTGATGCCATGAATAAGGTTATCAATAACGAGTGACGTTTTAGGATCAAGTCCTGAATTTGGTTCGTCGCAAAACAGATAACGTGGGTTTAGTGCAATAGCACGAGCAATAGCCACTCTTTTCTGCATGCCACCGCTAATCTCGCCGGGAAATTTATTTTCTGCCCCCTTTAAATTTACACGGTCGAGACAAAACATTGCTCTATCAATCCGTTTGTGTTGTGTGTCATTGCTAAACATATCAAGCGGGAACATTACATTTTCTAGTACAGACATGGAATCAAAGAGTGCTGCACTTTGAAAAATCATACCGACTTCTTTCTGTATCTGTTTTTTTTCTTTTTTACCCATATGTACGAAATTTCGTCCATCATAGAGAATTTCTCCATGGTCTGGTACAAGTAAACCGACTATACATTTCATCAAAACGGTTTTTCCAGATCCACTTTGTCCTATAATCAGATTTGTCATTCCATTGGCGAAAGTTGCGTTGATATTACTCAATATTGTCTTGCCTTCAAATTGTTTTTCTATGTTTCTTATTTCTATCATGTTATGCTAATATTTTCGATAAAATTAAGTCGGAAAACAAAATCAATACACTGCAGCATACAACTGCATCAGTAGACGCTTTTCCGACCTCGATGGACCCCCCTTCTACAGTATAACCAAAAAAAGAGGAAACACTTGAAATGATGAAAGCAAAGAAGAAAGATTTTATGATGCCGGACCAGACAAACCATTCTTTGAATTCGTATTGTATACCGTATTCCAGATCAACGGCATTTAATATTCCACCGAACCAACAGGTGCAAAATGCGCCGATGATACCTGAGAAAATGCTGAATATAACTAAAATAGGTATCATGGTAAGCATGGCCATTATTTTGGGGAGTATCAGATAATTGGCCGAATTGACACCCATGATTTCCAAGGCATCTATTTGTTGTGTTACTCTCATCGTACCTAATTCAGATGCAATATTCGATCCTACTTTACCAGCAAGTATCAAACACATAATAGACGAAGAAAATTCGAGTAACATGATTTCTCGGGTTACATAACCTACTGTCCAGCGTGGCATCCAGGCACTTTCAATATTTGTCTTAATTTGGATGGTTATAACCGCCCCAATAAAAAAGGAAATCAGTAATACGATGCCAATGGAGTTTACCCCAAGTTGTTCCATTTCTTTGAGATACTGTTTGAAAAACATTCTCATCCGTTCTGGAATTGTGAATGTTTTGCCCATTAGCATTAAGTATTTTCCAAACGTTTTAATTGCTTTTATCATGTCTCTTACTATTTACTTGCAAATGTACATTATTTCAGCTGGATTTTAGTATATTTGCTGCAAAAATAAGAGAATATGGAAGAGGATAGGATAGTACTTCGTACGGAGAATTTAGTGAAGAAGTATAGTAAAAGGACTGTTGTAAGTCATGTTTCCTTTGATGTGAAGCAAGGTGAAATTGT
>JALNVG010000146.1 GCA_023227685.1 Bacteroidaceae bacterium | reverse complement strand
GGTTATATCGATTATTATGCTAATCTTGCCGAGCAGGCACGCGTAAAGTTGTATATGGATGATTACGACGGTGCACTTACTGCTGCTAAAGAGATTATCGATAGCGGTGTGTATAAACTTTATACCACTGATGAATGGGTAGCTTCATGGGGTCAGCAGTTCGGTTCGGAAAGTATTTTCGAATTAGGTGTTTATCCTAATGAGGCCGATCTTGAAGAATCTTCATTGGGCTTTTATCTGATGTGTTATGGCAAGGTTACCGGTGCCATGGGTTGGTTTTTGGCCAGTGATTCTTTTTTAAATACCCTTGGAGAGGATAATACGGATGTCCGTTGGGGCGTGATGGGGCAGGATGAAAGTACTTATACCCGTCTTGGCAGTTGTTATAAATATATGGGCGGTACTGGTATACCGGGTGATGGTAAGGCAACGAATACGGCGGTTAACATTAAAGTGATTCGTTTGAGCGAGATTTATTTGATTGCTGCTGAGGCGGCCCTTCATGCTTCTACACCCGACGCCAATGCTGCTGCTGTTTATCTGAATGCGATTCGTAGCCGCGCTCCGAAACTTGCTGCGGCTACCGCTTCTACGGTTTCCGACGATATGATTCTAGAGGAGCGTAGTAAAGAATTGTTTTGCGAGGGTCAGCGATTCTTCGATATGATGAGAATGAACATGAGCATTACTTATGATGATGCATATGGTGAAATACCGGTCACCGGTCGTGAAGAAACGATCGACCGTACTTTCGGAAAGATTGTATTGCCTATTTCCAAAGATGAGATTAATGCCAACTCTGCCTTGAAAGATGAGCAGAATGATGCCTATAAATAATTTGTAAGAAAAGAAAGAGATAGTGATTATAAATACTTATCGACTCGTTTTCTTCGTAATAATCAGAAGAAACAAGCCGATAAGCTAATTGTAATTAAATGTCAGTGAGAGAGTATTTTTTTATGGAGACAGAATAACTGTCTCCTTTTTTTACGAATTGCCTTTTGCTTTATTTCCGGAATCTGTTAATCTAAACATGATCGGTATTGTGTATTTTACATTGCATGGTTCGCCTCTTTGCGTGCCCGGTTTCCATTTTGGCATAGCCATGACTACTCTTATAGCCTCCTTATCCAAGTAAGGATCAACGCTTCGTACTACTTTCGGATTAACTATCGTTCCATCTTTATTAACAATAAATTGAACAACCACTCGTCCCTGTATACTTTTATCTAGGGCTTCTTTCGGATACTTGACATTGTTGGTCAGATAACTCATCAGGCTTTTCATGCCACCTTTAAATTCCGGCATTTGTTCACAAACTTCAAAGACAGCCTCTTTATCTGCAGTAATTCCGCTGTCATTCTTGACCATACTAACGGTATTTGTTGTATCTTTGGCAGTCAAATCAGTGTTATTCTGATTTGATTTGCCCGAGCAGGACATCACAAGAGCTATAATAGCTACGAGTGGCAATACGAACAGGCCTTTAAGATAGGCCCATGAACTTGATTTTTGTTTTAACATCATGGTAATTCTTTTTTTAAGTGAACTGTGATTAAAGCTGTTGGCAATTGAGTAACGATCTGTGCCGACAGCTTTTTTGATTAATAATAACTGATATTTTTTTGCATCGATGCCTTGATGAAGTACCGCTTTGTCCGCTTGATATTCGTGAATATCTTGCATGTCCTCTTTGAGGAGCCAAAGGGTAGGATTAAACCATTGCAGGATGAGTGAAAGCTCTACAAAAAGCATATCCCAAGTATGTCCCTTTTTGATATGGGCTTGTTCATGAAGCAATATAAGTTCGTTTTTTGATTCGTAGTCTTGCTTGGACACCACGATATAATGCATCCAACTGAAAGGAGCAATATCTTTATTCACTGCTACGATACATGTGCCATCAGACAATTGATGAGGTGTTCCTCTTCTTATGATTTTGTAAATGCCCGCAATTTTCCAGCCTAGCAGGCCGAGGTTCCAGCAGACTCCTGCCAGATATAGAATGCTGACGATGATGATCCAGATAGCCCGGCCGGACGTTGCATCTTGCAACTGCGGTATCTTTTGCGGAGTGATGATGACTTCGGGAATTAAAGAAACCAGTGTCGAACCCTGACTGATGTCGAAGTTCATAGGTGAGAATTTCAAGAGGGGGAGTATCCATGAAATAGCCAAGATGGAAAGCAGTAAGATTCTGTTAAACTGATTATACGTTTCGTGACGCATAAATAATCGGTAGAAACTATAGAGCAGTGCGATGCAACAGGTCACTTGCAACAGGTAGACTATTCCTTGTATCATGATTATCCCTCCTTATTTTTTTGTTCTACTTCTTTGATTAATTGTTTTACTTCATCAATAGAAAGATCTTCATCCTTAACAAGTGTGGAGACGACATTGAGATAAGAATTATTGAAGTATTTTTTGATCACTCCTTTTAAGGTACGGGTGTGAAACTCTTCGGCGGTCATGGTCGGATAGTAGCGATAAGTCTTCCCAAAGCTCTCGTGATCCAGGTATCCTTTTTCTTCCAAACCTCGTACTACAGTTGATACCGTGTTGAAGTGGGGTTTTGGATCGTCATAGATATCAAGTAATTCGCGAACAAACATCGGACCTTTATTCCAAAACATTTGCATCGTTTCTTCTTCTTTTTGTGTTAATCCGTTCATGACTTTTATTTTGTTTGATGCAAATAACTGAATAATTTAGTTGTATAACTAATTATTATAGTTAATAAACTATAAACAGCAGTTAGAATAACAAAGATTAATCCTCTTTGGATTCTTCTTGCGGGATGCGGAATGCAGTATAAAGTTCAAGTACGGCAGCAATGGTGAGGCAGGCAATCCATTCGTTTCCATGACCGTAATGCATGAATACGCCTGTTAGAATCAGGCAAAATGCGCCGATGATTTGTTGTATGCGCAGCCGATTGATGGTACTGTTTTTCTTTTTTAAAGGAGTGAGTATTTGTGCTATGGCAATAAGTATGGCTCCGAAGAATACGATGTATGCCGAAAACAGCCAGTGGGTAACGTAAGAAGCCGCACCGATGAGAACGAGTACGGCACCGCAGATAAAGAAAGGTGTTAAGATGGATTTCTTCATTTTTTATCGTCAAATACGTAAATGTCCTCGTTGGGCTTTTTCATGAAATATTTTTCGCGGGCTATTTTTTCTATAGCATCAGGGTTGGATTCTATTTCATTGAGTGTCTCCGTACTTTTATTATAATCTATTTTATACTTATCAATTTCATTTTCCATATAATTGATTTGTCTGACATATTTGACACGGCGCATAATGCTGTTGTTATCCAAAAATCCGACGAAAACAATAAATACAGCAACAGTTATCATGTATTTATGATAGCAGATAAAATTCCATATGGTTAATAATTTGCGCATAAACTTACTTACTAATCTATCGCAAAGATAATATTTATTGTTGTAATCTTATTCGTTTTATTCTAAAAGTTGCATATTCTCTTTTTTACTCTTATTTTTTTTGTGTACATTTGCAGACAACGAATTTATGTATACAGCCCAATATGGAAAAATATATCGTATCTGCACTAAAGTATCGTCCAACAAATTTTAAATCGGTAGTGGGGCAGAAGTCACTGACTTCTACATTGAAGAACGCCATAGCCAATAATAAGCTGGCTCATGCCTATTTGTTTTGTGGACCGCGTGGAGTGGGCAAGACTTCTTGTGCACGTATTTTTGCAAAAACCATAAATTGCCTGTCGCCAACCGCCGATGGTGAACCCTGTAACCATTGCGAATCTTGTTTGGCTTTTAACGAGCAGCGTTCATATGATATTTATGAATTGGATGCGGCATCCAATAATTCCGTCGATGATATCCGCCAATTGGTGGAGCAGGTTTATATTCCCCCTCAGATCGGAAAGTATAAAGTTTATATCATTGATGAGATACATATGCTTTCAACCAGCGCTTTCAATGCTTTCCTGAAAACGTTGGAAGAACCGCCCGAGTATGCTATATTCATTTTGGCCACTACGGAAAAGCATAAGATTATTCCCACCATCCTTTCTCGTTGTCAGATTTATGACTTTAAACGGATTACGGCAGAGGATATGGTTGATCACCTGACTTTTGTGGCTAAAAGCGAGGGCTATACCGTTGAACCGGAGGCTCTGAATTTGATCGCATTGAAGGCCGATGGTGCCATGCGCGATGCTTTGTCCATTTTCGACCAGATGGTTAGTTTCACCAGTGGTCATATTACATACCGGAGCGTTCTCGACAACTTGAATGTGCTTGATTATGAATATTACTTCCGTCTCACCGATTATTTATTAGCCAATCAGGTGAAAGAATCATTGTTGCTTTTCAATGAAATATTAGCCAAAGGATTTGATGGAAATCCTTTCATCACGGGACTGGCTTCTCATTTTCGTGATTTATTAGTCAGCAAAGATCCGTCTACCGTGGCTTTGCTTGAAGTCGGTGCCGGTATCAGAAAGCAATATCAGGAACAAGCCCAAAAGTGTCCCGAGAAATTTCTTTTTAAAGCCATGAAGCTTTGCAATGATTGCGATTTGAATTATCGCTTGAGCAGAAATAAACGCTTGTTGGTTGAGCTGACTCTCATCGAATTAGCACAGTTGACCCAGAGTAACGATGCCGGTGGCGGCGATGATGATGAGGGCCCGGGGCCCCGCCCTAAAACAGTAATAAAACCCATATTCAATAAACAGCAGAGTTCGCCGCGTACCACAAAGGCCGTCCCGACTCCAGCTCCGGTTAACCCTGGTAATACGGCAAAACCTAAAAGCGATACGGCAAAGAATGTAGCGGCAAAAAGTGAACAGAGCTCGGAATCAATTGAAGATACGTTGTTACGGATTAATCATATTGATAGAAAAAAAGTTCCGGTCATGGATAATTCGCATCTCGGGTTTTCTATCAAGCATTCTCTTTCCGATACTCAAACAAATCCGTCGGCCGTTCCTGTTGGTGAGGCATCTCAGGATAATCACGTTTTTCAGTCGGAAGATTTTTCCGAGAACGATTTGATTAAATGCTGGAATATTTATATTGAGCACTTGCCCATTGAGCAGACAGCTATTTCAAAGCGGATGCAAAGTACACAGCCGAAATTATTGGAAGATAAAACATCCTTTGAGATGATTGTTGAAAATGAGATCGTTGCCAAAGACTTTAAGGCGATTGCCCCTTCCGTTCAAAAATTTATGCGCAAAGAGTTGCATAATGATAATATCAAGGTAAAAATCCGCATGAGTGCTCCTCATGAAACGGTGCGCATGCTGAGTCGTTCGGAGAAGTTCAAAATGATGTCTGATAAGAATAAAGCATTGATTGACTTGAAGAATGAATTTGGATTGGAATTGTTCTGATCGCGTAATAAATAGTTGCTTGTTAATAGGTACTAACAAAAAGAATCCTGTAAATAATATATTTACAGGATTCTTTTTACGGGTGGCTGGTGGGGCTCGAACCCACGACATTCAGAACCACAATCTGACGCTCTAACCAAGCTGAACTACAGCCACCATATATACGCTGTTTTTTTAACGCGGTGCAAATATAGGTAATATCTGATAATTGCCAAAATAAATTGCAGCTTTTTTTAGCGTATCCGTTTATACATATCAATTTCTTACTTGTAGATTTCCTTTTTGGCGGCCAGCAGCGTGTTTCTCATTAGTGAAACAATGGTCATCGGACCTACGCCTCCGGGAACCGGAGTGATGAATGAACATTTCGGAGCTACTTCGTCAAACTTAACATCACCTGTCAGTTTGAAACCGGATTTCTTTGTTGCATCGGGCACACGGGTTGTACCCACGTCTATCACAACAGCACCTTCTTTAACCATGTCGGCTTTTACAAAATTGGGTTGTCCGATAGCGGCAATGATGATATCCGCCTCCCTGCATTCTTTCACCAAATCTTTGGAGTGGCTGTGGCAAACCGTCACTGTTGCGTCACCGGGATATCTCTTCAGTGCCATCAGGGCAGCCATAGGTTTCCCAACGATATTGCTCCTGCCAAGCACAACACATTTCTTTCCGGAAGTTTCTATTTTATAACGTTTGAATAATTCGAGTATCCCGTTAGGAGTTGCAGAGATATAACAAGGAATTCCGATAGACATCCTACCTATATTGATAGGGTGAAAACCATCCACATCCTTGCGGTAGTCTATGGCTTCAATCACTTTTTGTTCGGAGATATGCTTGGGCAG
>JALNVG010000145.1 GCA_023227685.1 Bacteroidaceae bacterium | reverse complement strand
GATCGTCGAGTTAAAGATCATCGTACAAATTACCAAACAGCCGACGTAAATGGTGTGATGGATGGTAAGATTGATGGGTTTATCAAATCATATCTGATGGAATCGTCGTCTTTGCACGAATAAATTGAATTTTTAATGATTTTTGTTTGGAAAGTTAGTAGATTTTTTTTTACTTTGTTAAGGTCGAATTTAAAATTAAAATCTATGAGTCAGAGAAAAAAATCACTTAAGAACAAAAGAGCTGAAGAAAAAGCTAATCGTACAGTAAAAGTTATATTCATATCACTTATTGTTTTGGCTGTTTTGATGTTGGTTTATTTTTCTTTCAGTTAAAATATTATGCCACAAGAAATTGAGCGTAAATTTCTGGTTATAGGAGACTATAAATCCGTTGCTTTTTCAAAAAGTCGCATTAAACAGGGCTATATTAGCAGTGAACGAGGGAGTACTGTACGTGTCAGGATTCGTGATGATAGAGGATATCTAACCATTAAGGGGGCGAGTGATTCTATTGGCATGAGTCGGTTTGAGTGGGAGAAAGAAATATCTCTTCAGGATGCCGAAGACTTGATGAAACTCTGCGAGCCGGGTATTATTGACAAAATTCGTTATCTGGTGCAAAGTGGCAAACATATCTTTGAAGTGGATGAGTTTTACGGAGATAATTCGGGCTTGGTGGTAGCTGAAGTTGAATTAGGTTCTGAAACGGAAAAATTTATAAAACCGATCTTTATCGGAAAGGAAGTAACGGGCGATGTTCGCTATTATAATTCTCACCTTATGAAGAAACCTTTTTGTAAATGGTAATTTTATCAGCCTTTTATAACTGATAAAATGTTTTTTCAGCACTATTCAGACACCGAATTATGTCTTCTTTGTTTCCAAGAAATGGTCCCGATTGTTCAAGTTTTATAGTGGACATTGCTGCAGCAAAGTTTCCTGCTTTTTCAATATCAACACCATTGACACGTTGATAGAGATAGCCTATTGTATATGTGTCTCCACAACCGGTAGCATCAACAGCCTCTTGAGGGACGTATGCTGGGATATTGTAAAAGGTCTTTCCGTCGTATATAATAGAACCCATGCTTCCTAATGTAACTAGAACTTCTTTCACGCCCCAATCATAAAGTATTTGTGCTGCTTGTTTCGGATCTTTACATCCTGTAAGGACTTCCATCTCATGTTCATTAACCTTTAAAAAATGAACAAATTTCAGGGCTTCTTTCTTTTCTTTCCAGTCAATCGGATAAACTTTTGTTCCTCGTACTTCTCGAAGGTATCCTTGGGAATCAACGGCAACCAATCCTTTTTTTGCAAGTGTCTTGATGTCTTCCAAGTCAAAATCATCTGCCATTAACGATCCTAAATGATAAATTTTTGCTTCTATATCTTTAAGTTGTTCTGCTTTGAAAGGGTTTGCTTTGGCCAAGACTCTTTGAATGCGGTCGTCTATGTTTTCATGGTAAATGTTTTCAAAGCAAAGTGAATGTTCGCTGAGAAAGACGGTGACGTCGATACCGTCTTTACGTAATTGGTCTACGACATGCATTTCACTGGCACCAACTGAGGTGACAAGCGAATAATCAAGGTCTTTGAATCTGCTTACGGCGTAAGAACAATAGTATGCTGAACCACCTGGCATATCAATACTTTTTTGTGGAGTAATGATTCTATCCAATGTAATATGTCCGATGCAGCAAAGATCATGCTTTTTCATATAATTCTTTTTGTTGAAATATTCGTTTTTTCAAATTTATCTCATTAGTAATCAGAGAATTTAAAAGAGCCTTCAAGAATCTCTCCTTGAAGGCTCTTGGCTTTCATTGTGCGGCTAATAGGACTCGAACCTACACGTCTCTCGACACCAGATCCTAAGTCTGGCGCGGCTACCAATTACGCCATAGCCGCAAAAAACAGTAATTATTACTAATTACTCCAATTTTGTGGTGCAAATTTAAAAAGTTTTTTCGAGACAGCAAACAAAAAGTAAATAAACTTACTTATTTAATAGTTTTCGGGCTGTTTCTATCATGGTATCCAAATGATTCATTGTGTCACCTGTAGATAAGTCTATTTTAATGTCAGGTTCTATTCCAAATTCAATTTGATTCTTATCAGCATCAAGAATAGGGCTAGAGGAAAAACGGACCGTCCATCCGTTAGGCAATTCGGAAGAAAAGGGGAGCCCTGAGCCACCTCCTGTGGTATCTCCTAAAATAGTGACATTAGCCAGATAACGCATGGTGTTCACAAAATAGTTTGTTGCACTAAAGCATCGTCTGTTTGTAAGTACAACAACCTTTTTCTGCCAACGGACGCTATTTGAAGGTTTCAGATTAATGGCTGTAGGCGATGAAAAGTTATTGTGTCCGGTACCTGTTTTATGCTCTATATAACCGATCAGCAATTTCTCGTTGGTAAATCGCTGCGCAATTTTTGTTGCATTCGTAATTGTCCCCCCCGAGTTGTCACGCACGTCTATAATCAGTCCGTTGCAAATGGCAAGATATTCGAGAATTTCATCTAAGTTACCATTACCAACGTCGTTGGCAAAACTTTCATAGCGCATATAGCCGATATTGTCATCGAATATTTTATATTTGATGCCCGATGTCGTGTAATAATCCGTGCTAGCTTTACCTAGATAGTCATCGTTTACAATATCTTCGTCGAAATTATGAGGATAGTCTTGATACCATGCATCATAGTAAGAGCATTGATAAGAGGAAATGAGGTTGACGTGCCCGTCTTTGAGAGTATATAGCATATCACTTAAAACGTCGAACAAGTCTTTGTTGCTCATACTGGTTTCTATCTTTTTAGAGAAAACTGTATGTATTGAATCCCAATTAATGTTTTTGTAATCAAAAAAACAATAGTGCTCATCTATAGTTGTCCATAACTGTTCAAAGTTTCCTTGCGGTGTATTATCATATTGCTCTCCATCAATACAACTTTGTATGGTGAGGTTACTAATAATCAAAAGAAGTAGTATTATCTTATTTTTCATTATGTTGTATGAACTCAAGCTCATTGTCTTTTGTTTTTTATTCAATTTTCTATAACCCATTAATATACCCTTAGCGAGGGCGGTAAGGGTTTCCCTCTTTTGCTATGAATGAGATATAAGCTTCTGACAATACCTACCATGAATACATGTGAATAGGTATGTGTTTTAATGTTGTTTATTCTTGATTGTTCCATATCAGCTAAATAACTAAAACGAATCCTGGAATGTCCGATTGGAGCATCAAGAGACAACATTTGCCGGAGAGAGGGCTGATTGTAAGGCGACGTTAGTTTGATAATATTACTAGTATTGCCGAGCGTAAAGATTTCGTAATATGATTCGTCATATTGTGGTGAGAACATGATGCCTATAACTGGAATATTTAACTGATAGCGCAATACGAATGAATATTGTTTGATTTTGAAATGCCAGATCGCCATACCTGAAACATCCATATTGATAAAGGCTCTTGCAGAAGCAGGATTATTTGTGTTTTGCAGATTATAAACAAATCCCCCGTTCATGTCAAGTAAACCTCCGGCCAATAGTTTGAAGTTTTCTGAAATAGGGAACTGGTGGTGATATCCATAATTCCAGTTTATTAGTCCGGAAATGGTATTATTATTGTTAGCTCTATTATGCGTGTAACTAAAATTTGCTTGGAGAAAGTTTTGTGAAGAGACTTTGCCTTTGCCTCTTTTTGTGAATCGCATGGCTTCACGGGAAATCCGGAAATCAATGCCCTTATAGTTCTGTGGCGAAAGATATGAATCATAAATGTTTGAAGTTCCTATGCCATACATCATTGTTCGCATAATATAACGGTTAGTTTTAACCGTATCTGTTTGTGCTTGTATTTGTTGTGGAATAAGGAGAAATAAAAATAAAAATTCTCCGATGAGTCTTTCCAAAAAATTATTTCTCTTCATTGATATATGGCTTCATAGTTCTTTTATTAATTTAAAATAATTTCATTTGTCCGGTGATTTCATCAATAATGTCATCATTGCTTTTGTTTTTGTCCGGATCTAAATTTTCAGGTTCTTCTTCTTCTGAATTTTCATCATCGGATGTATTTTCTTTTTCGGGTTGACGAGTTGGTTCAACTTCATGAATCTTTTCTATCTCATTGGTGGTGATCCGTTTCCCTTTGGCTTTGATGCTTTTTGCACTGATAAAGTCGGCTGCCTCAAAAATAAAGGGATCATGAAAGCTGTCGCGTCCTCCGTAGATGACTTCTATACGGGGATAACAAGTATCGGTGAGTAGGATGAGTTTATTGGAGTTGTTATCTCCCAGATAATTCATTTTTTTGTTGGTTTGTTCGAAACAGAATCTTTTAATATAGGGATAATGATTATTGCTTGCATTATAAAGTATAGCGGTCCAGACCTTGTTTTCATCAAATTTTTGAATGATACAGATATTTGTCTCGTAATGATTGCTCAAATCAAAATTGGTTGTGTAAGAATCTCCATTATCCAGAACAACTAATATATTTTCATTGTTTTGAAATTCTCCTAAGTATTCGCCATGCTCATCATAATTAAGCCTGAGCACATCGCGGTCAAACCAAACTTTACGTCCCCCCAGTGTTGAGCCGCCCTTTTGTTTTAATGTAATGCGGTGAATGGGGAATTTAGAAAGAATTATACCAATGACTTGTTTGCCTTTAATTTTGACTTTGCTAAAATCATGTTCAAAGATAACCTTTCTGAGGCGTGGGTTCGGTTTCAAGGTGACCTTGACAACTTCTGCTTCTCCGTTGGGATTAGCGGTGAAATATTCCACCTTTGAATCTGGTGTACCAATAGTCAGGTTATATTCACGGTCACGGATAACTGAGGTCACGGCAAAACGTTTGATGTAACTGATACCTTGTTTTCCATCGCGGTATATAACGTTATATATAGTACGTTTATCGTTCTTTTTAAAAATGTTCAGATAAATAATATCTCTACCTACAAATTTCTTGTCTGCTACGGGAGTAATGATATATCGTCCGTCACTATAGAAAATAATGACGTCGTTGATATTCGAACAGTTCGCTACGAATTCATCCTTTTTCAGTGAGGTACCAATGAAACCTTCTTTGCGATTGATATATAATTTCTCGTTGGCCTCGATAACTTTTGTAGCCTCTATTGTGTCGAAGTTGCGGAGCTCTGTATGTCGTGGAAATCGCTTGCCATATTTCTCTTTTAGCATTTGATACCAAGAAATGGTGTAGTCAACAATATGTGCTAAGTGATTGTCAATATCTGCAATATCCTGATTGAATTTGGCTATTATTTCGTCCGCTTTATCCGAATTAAATTTTAAGATGCGGGCCATTTTAATTTCCATCAGTTTTAGAATATCCTCCTTTGTCACCTCTCGGATGCATTGGGGATAAAATGGAGTCAATCGTGCGTCAATATGTGCGCAAGCAGCGTCCATGTCTTTTGATTGTTCGAATTCTTTATCTTTATAGATACGTTCGTTGATGAAAATTTTTTCTAATGTGGTAAAATGGAGCGTTTCGAGTAGCTCTTCTTTCTTAATATTTAGTTCTTGATGGAGAAGGTCCATCGTCCTATCGGCCGATCGTTTTAAAATATTGCTCACAGCCAAGAAATGAGGCTTCTTATCGTATATGACACAACAATTAGGTGAAATACTAACTTCGCAATCAGTGAAAGCATAAAGGGCGTCGATCGTTTTATCCGAGGAGACTCCCGAAGCCAAATGAAGTAGAATTTCTACATTAGCAGAAGTGTTATCATCTACCTTGCGGACTTTAATTTTTCCTGTTTCTACGGCTTTTAAGATGGAATCTATAACCGTTGAGGTCGTTTTCCCGTAGGGAATTTCTGTAATGGATAATGTTTTGTTATCAACCTTTTTAATTTTGGCTCTAACCTTGACACTACCGCCACGTTCGCCATCATTGTATTTGGCAACATCGATTGAACCTCCTGTTTGAAAATCCGGATATAAATTGAAAGGTTTTCCCTGCAGGTAATCTATACTTGCGTCGCATAATTCGTTGAAATTATGCGGGAGGATTTTTGATGATAGGCCGACTGCGATACCGTCAACACCTTGTGCCAATAATAGAGGAAACTTCATTGGTAGAGTGACCGGTTCTTTATTTCGTCCGTCATAGGATAATTTCCATTCAGTAGTTTTGGGATTGAAAGCTACATCAAGCGCAAATTTTGAGAGCCGTGCTTCTATATAACGAGGAGCGGCAGCTCCGTCGCCCGTAAGTATATTTCCCCAGTTTCCCTGACAGTCAATCAATAAATCCTTTTG
>JALNVG010000144.1 GCA_023227685.1 Bacteroidaceae bacterium | reverse complement strand
TGGTATAATCGTATTGGTGGTAAGGCTGCTTTTGATTTTAAGCCTATTGAAGGAATGAAATTTTCAGCTGTTATTGCTCCTGTTTATAATTTTAATAAATCGAAAGCTTTTGAAACGGCTGCGGAATGGACCTTGGCTGATAATCCTGATATAATTGGAGGTCCTTATCAAGATTTATCAAGTACGAAGTTAACTGAAAATAGAAATGATGATTATAGTGTAACTACTCAATTCTTGGGTAATTATGATAAAGAGATCGGTAAACATAGTTTTAATTTCATGGTTGGTTATGAAAATTATTATCAATTTGCAGAAACTTTAATGGCTTCTCGTGATCAATATTTGTTGGACAGTTATCCTTATTTAGATTTAGGTCCTGAAGATATGAGAGATAACAGCGGAAGTGCAAATGAATATGCTTATCGTTCAGTTTTTGGTCGGATCATGTATAACTATGCGAATAAATATTTGTTTCAAGCAAATGTTCGTCGAGATGGTTCTTCTCGCTTTGGAAAAGATTATCGATGGGGAACTTTCCCTTCATTCTCTTTAGGTTGGGTTATGTCAGAAGAGTCATTCATAAAGAATTTGGATTATGATTGGTTATCCTTTTTGAAACTTCGTGGTTCTTGGGGACAATTAGGTAATGAACGTATTGGTAGTTATTATCCTTCATTGGCTTCTATTTCTTTTAGCAATGCTTTGATGTATGATAATAGTGATATTAGTTCTGTCTTGACTGCCTACCAACAAGCGTATGCCGTTAGTGATATCTCTTGGGAGACGACTGAATCTGTTGATTTTGGTTTAGATACGTATTTTCTAAATAGTCGTTTGAAAGTCGTATTTGACTATTATCATAAAACAACAAAGGATATGTTGTTAGGATTAGAAATCCCTAATTTCATAGGTTTTGATAATCCTGAGGTGAATACTGGATCGATGACCACAAATGGTTTTGATCTTGAAATAGGTTGGAATGATCATGTAGGAGATGTTAGTTATGGTATTTCTGCCAATTTATCTGACTTCAAATCGAAGATGGGTGATCTTGGTGGTACTGAATTCTTAGGAAGTCAAGTGAAAAAAGAAGGAAGTGAATTTAATGAATGGTATGGTTATCAGAGTGAGGGTTTATATCTCACCCAGGATGAGGTCGATAATTCACCGATGATGAATAAGAACATAAAAGTAGGTGATGTGAAATATAAGGATATCTCAGGTCCTGATGGTGTTCCTGATGGATTGATTTCTTCTGAATATGATCGGACTTTGTTGGGCGGTTCATTACCTAGATATATGTTTGGTATGAATTTTAATTTGGGATATAAAGATTTTGATTTATCTATGTCATTTCAAGGAGTGGGAAAACAGAATAGCTTAATTTCTAGTCTAATGGTAGAACCATTACGCGAAAATTGGGGGAATGTACCAGCTATTTTAGAGAATAATTATTGGAGTAGTCTGAATACAGATCAACAAAATGCTACGGCCATATATCCACGCCTTACAAGAAGCAATATTGGTAATAACTATGCCATGTCTGACTTCTGGTTATTTAATGGTCGTTATATTCGATTAAAAAATCTGACCTTTGGTTATACTCTTCCAACCGAATTAACTCAAAAAGCCGCTATTAAAAGAATGCGATTATATGTTTCGGGGAATGATTTATTTTGTTTGAGTGGTTTTCCTAAAGGTTGGGATCCAGAAATGGGCAATTCTTCTTATCCCATCACAACTTCATTATTATTTGGTGTATCTATTAATTTTTAAAGAAGAAAACAATGAAAAAGATAATATATCTATTAGTAATAGGCTGTATCGGTCTTACAGCATGTAGTGATTTGGATTTAGTTCCTTTGGCGCAAGGTTCTAGCGAAAACTGGAATACGTCAGAAACGGAAATTGAAATGTCCTTAAACGATTTGTACAAAATGTCTTTTTGGACGATAGATTCAAAGAAATGGACCGATGATTATACGTATAGAGAGACGAATCAAGCAATTGTTGATGGAACGTTAAATGGTCAGGATGCTTCTGTGACCTCACTCTGGTCCAATCAATATAAATGTATTGCGCGGGCTAATACGGTAATCAACAAAATCAAAGAAGGTGAAACAGAAGGGGTGTCCCAAGAAAAATTGGATTTATTATTAGCGGAAGCTTATTTTCATAGAGCCGCAGCCTATAGTAAGTTGGCTTGTAAATTTGGTGATGTTCCCTTAGTTACAGATGTATTAGATATTGAAACGGCTTTTACGTATGGAAGAACACCTTTAAGTGACGTAAAAGCCTTGATTTATGAGGATTTTGATAAGGCTGCGGCTGTTTTACCTGCAGTTTATAAGGGGAAACAAAGAGCTTCTAAAGGTGCTGCATTAGCATTGAAAGCACGTTTTGCTTTATATATGAGTGATTATGATATTGCTGCTACAGCAGCAAAAGCGGTCATTGATTCTAAAGCGTATACGTTGCATACTGATTTCGCTGATTTGTTTTTGACTAAAACGCATAATGCCGAAGAGAGTATTTTTGTTATACCTCGATCAATTGAAAACGATGTATATCTTAACCCTTCTGTAGTGAAAAATGCCATTACCAGAAATACTGGAGGTTGGACAGCAGAAGATCCATCTTGGGATTTATTGGCAGCGTATACATGTACCGATGGTAAACCTATTGATGAGTCTCCTTTGTTTGATAGCCATGAGCCTTTCAAAAATCGTGATCCTCGTTTGAGTGAAACCATTGTACCTTTTAATAGTCAATGGCTGGGTTTTGATTATACGCCTCATCCAGAAGCTTTAGAAGTAATGAATTATAATACAGGTAATTTACAAAAGAATAATGATACCCGTGCGAATGCTCAATATGCTTCTTTCAATGGTTTGGCCTGGAAGAAAGGCATTGATGAAACGTGGTTGGAAAATGGGATGAAAGTTGCTCCTGATCTTATTTACATTCGTTATGCTGAAGTTTTATTAATCTATGCTGAAGCAAAAATTGAATTAAATCAAATCGATGCATCGGTGCTTAATTCTATGAACCAAGTACGTGCCAGAGCTTATGGCGTTTCTGTAGATGCAACGGATCAATATCCTTCTTTTACAACAATGGATCAAACGGAATTAAGAAAACAATTGCGAGTAGAACGTCGTATGGAATTTGCAGAAGAAGGACTACGTTATATGGATTTGGTACGTTGGCACCAAGCTGAGATATCGCTCACACGTAAGAGTTATGGTTTGATTTATCCTTCTTCATTATTGATTGAAAAAGTAACGAGTCAGGGCGATTGGTTTTGGTCTAAAGCACCCAATATTGATGAAAATGGTTTGCCTGATTTCTCTAATTTGGAAGCGGCTGGTAAAGTAGCGGTTCTTTCAGAAAGACATTGGGATAATCGTCAATATTTATGGCCTATTCCTACTTCTGAAATTCTTATTAATACAAATATGAAGCAGAATGATGGGTATTAAATAATATATTTATCAGTAAAGTGATAGGGATGTTCTTCATCCCTATCACATGCTAGCTACAATAGATAGAACAATCTGATATCGTAGTTATCAGATGATTCACAATCGAATGCTATAGGAGCAACTGAAGATAGAGAATCATAATTCTAAGATTTTAAATAAGAAATAAGAAGATGAATAAAACGATTATATTAAGTAGTTTATTGATATTAATGTCTTGTGGCAGCAAGAAAATGGAAAATACGGAAATGAAGTCGATTTCTGGCATTTATCCTAAACTTGCCCATTATAATGATGAAGGAGAGTGTGGAACAGGAGCTGTTGTTCCCTGGGCAGAAAATCTTTGGGTGATTACTTATGGTCCTCATAAACCGTTAGGATCTTCAGATAAATTGTATCAAGTGAAGTCTGATTATACGCAGGAAAATTTTGCAAAAAGTATTGGTGGAACGCCAGCTAACAGAATGATACATAAGGAGAGTAATCAATTGCTTATTGGTCCTTATGTGATTGATGCTAAAGGGAATGTGCGAGTTATTAGTATTAAAGATATGCCTGGAAGATTAACGGGTAATGCTCGTGACTTAACAGATCCTGAAAATAAAGTTTATTATGGAACAATGGAAGAAGGACTCTATGAAGTAGATGTCCATTCCTTGGCGGTTAAAGAACTTTATCCTGATGGAAATTTTTTACATGAAAAAAAATCGGACACTGATTCTGGTCCGATAAATGATATGCTTCCCGGTGTGCATGGTAAAGGCTTATATTCAGGTCAAGGGCATTTGTATTTTACGAATAATGGAGAAGGTACGAAAGCAGCTTTGACTAATTTTAGTATAACCGCTGGTGTGCTTGCTGAATGGGACGGTAAAGATTGGAAGGTGGTACGTCGTAATCAATTTACTGAGGTTACGGGTCCAGGTGGTATTTATGGAAATGGCAATAGTAAAACGGATCCTATTTGGTCGATCGGTTGGGATTATAAGTCTTTAATCTTAGGTGTGCGTGATGCTACTAAAGGTTGGTCTTTTTATCGTTTACCTAAAGCTAGTCATTCGTATGATGGAGCTCATGGATGGAATACCGAATGGCCTCGTATTAGAAATGTAGGGACGGAAGAAAATCCTGATTATTTGATGACTATGCATGGTATGTTTTGGCATTTTCCTGCTACTTTTACAGCTAATAATTCAAAAGGTATTCGTCCTCGTTCATCTTACTTGAAGGTTATCGGTGATTTTTGTAGATGGCAGAATCAACTTGTTTTTGGTTGTGATGATACAGCACAAAATGAATTTTTAAATAAACGTAATCAAAAAGGAAATTTGAGCTCTCCTGGTCAATCCAATTCTAATCTTTGGTTTACAACGATTGATCAACCAGACCATTTAGGACCTACAACAGCGAATGGTACCTTGTGGAGTGATGAAAAAGTAAAAGCGAATGTTTACTCTGAACCCTTTTTATTTGCAGGGTGGCCTAAGCGCGAAGCTTGGATACAGAATAATGGTACGAAACCTGTGACGTTTACGCTCGAAATAGATAAAGAAGGTAATGGAAAATGGGAAACTGTACAAAAAGTGAAATTAGCCAGTACGCTTTCTACGACAATTGACTTTTCAACTACGTTAAAAGGGGAATGGATTCGTGTAAAAACAGATAAAAATACAAAAGCTACTTTTTGTTTAAATTATACGGCGAATAATAATAGGACAAACAGTATTGATCCTATTTTTGAAGGTTTGTCTCCAGTTGATAGTAATGAATCAATAGGAGGAATGCTTTATAGTTTAGGTGATAATAGGAGATCTTTAGGTGTTTTAGCTATGGATTATAAAGATAATAGCCCCCTTGTTTCAGGTTATTATGAAATGGATGATCAGTTACGATTGGTAAAGAAAGAAGATCCTAAAATGGTTTCATTTATGAAAGAGCATGTAGCGATTCCGAAGCAAGTGATTCAAATTGAAAAAGGTTCTGTATTAATCATCGATAATTCAGGTCGTCGTTGGCGCTTGCCGTTAGGCCTTTCAGCTTATACGAAGCCTACAAATGAAGGTGCTGTTCGTATTTGTAGAGAAGTTGCAACAGAACGAGATTTATTCAGTTGTATGGGTACTTTTTATGAACTTCCTGCTGAAAATGCTGATGGATTTGCCAAAATAAGACCAATAAGTACGCATGAGTTTAAAATCAATGATTATGTTTCTTATCGTGGAATGTTGATTATGACAGGAGTAGATCCTCAACGTATCGAATCAAATGATCATCTTATTTATTCAGCTGATAAAAAAGCTGTAGTATGGGCAGGTGTTTTGGATGATTTATGGAAATTGGGCAAACCCACTGGTTTTGGTGGACCTTGGATGGATACATCAGTTAAAGCAAATGAATATTCAGATCCCTATTTGATTAGTTTTTATGATAAGAAAGATTTAAAAATAAGTCATAATTCTAACGAAACCGTAACCTTTACATTGGAAGTAGATCCTTCAGGTAATGGAAATTGGATGAAATATAAAGTTGTTTCTGTTAAAAAAGGACAAACATTTAATTTTGAGTTTCCATCTTCTTTCCAAGCTAAATGGATACGATTCAAAACGGATAAAGATACAAATGCAAAGACTTTATTAAGCTATGAGTAAGTCTTTTGATGAAATAAGAATTCTTATTTTACATCATTAAAGGGATAAGAGTATGAAGCAAAATTCTGGGTACTAATGATTATATAAGATTAAATAAAAAGTGTATCTTTGATAGAAAGAAGATACACTTTTTTTACCGATAAAAAAAAGTAATTATGAGAGAATATAAAACATTATTATGTTATAGTGCTTTCTTGCTTATTCT
>JALNVG010000143.1 GCA_023227685.1 Bacteroidaceae bacterium | reverse complement strand
GGACTAAACAAATTGAGAGTATCGAAGGTAATACCTTGGTATCAGAAGGCGTTGATGCAAATTATATGGATATGATAAATTATTCAGTATTCGGGTTGATTAGATTAAATCTTGAAGGTACAAAATAAACATAATATTTTAAAAGCTTTTGTCAATGCCTCTCGCTTTGTTTTAGCAGCGGTATTTGTTTTTTCAGGGTTTGTGAAGGCTGTTGACCCGTTGGGTACTCAATATAAAATATTAGATTACCTGACTGCTTTTGGTGTGTCTTCTTATTTTCCTCATTCAATAGTTTTATTGATTTCAGTGGTTTTATCATCGATTGAATTTTTGTTGGGCGTATCTTTGTTTTTCGGGATTAAAAGGACGATATCATCCACCTTTATATTGGCGTATATGATGGTGATGACTCCGCTAACACTTTATCTTGCTCTTTTTAATCCTGTATCTGATTGTGGATGCTTTGGAGATGCCTTGAGATTGACCAATTGGCAGACATTTATAAAAAATGTAGTTTTGCTAGTTGCTTCTTATCTTGTTTTTGTTTACAGAAAACAAATTATCCGTTTTGTGAGTGTGAAGACAGAATGGTTGGTGTTATTATATTCAGCCCTATTTATAATAGGGCTTGTGGGTTATTGTCTGGATGATTTACCGATTATTGATTTTCGACCTTATCGAATTGGTGTGAATATAAAGAAAGCAATGAGTATCCCCGTCAATGCTGAACCAAGTGTGTATAAGAGTAAGTTTATTCTTGAAAAAAACGGACTGCGAAAGGAGTATACATTAGATAACTATCCCGATAGTACGTGGACTTTTGTCGAGACGAAAACGGTATTGAAAAAGCAGGGCTATGTGCCTCCCATCCATGATTTCTCTATTTCAGAGTTGAATACCGGAAAAGATATCACTGACAGTGTGCTGTCGAATACGGGTTATGTTTTTTTGCTTGTTGTTCATCGAATAGAGGAGGCTTCTGATAGTTATATAGATTTAATAAATGAAATTTATGATTATTCAGTTGAAAACGGATATGGTTTTTATGCGTTGACATCTTCTTCTAAAAAGCAAATTGAAAAATGGAAGGATCGTACAGGTGCTGAATATGATTTTTATTTAACGGATGATATAACTTTAAAAACAATGATTCGTTCTAATCCAGGATTATTACTAATTAAGAATGGTACGATTCTAAATAAATGGAGCGATACCCATCTTCCTGATGAATATACATTAACGAATAAATTGGAAAAATTGGATATAGGTAAACAAAGATCAGTTAATGATGTTTATACTGTTAATAAGGCTGTTTTCTGGTTTTTTGTCCCGCTTGTGATTGTATTAGGATTGGATATTATTTTAGTAAGGCGGCAAAATAAGAGAAACAAAAAGAAAAGCAATAAAATATTGTAAATAATTAATTATGTATTTCCTTTAAAAATTAAAACAAAAATGAGAAAAAACATTGTAGCAGGAAACTGGAAAATGAATAAAACTCTCCAAGAGGGAATTGTTCTGGCAAAAGAATTGAATGAAGCTTTAGCAAATGAAAAGCCAAAATGCGATGTCATCATTTGTACTCCATTTATCCATTTAGCTTCTATTACTCCCTTGGTGGATCCCAATAAAATTGGAGTTGGTGCAGAAAATTGCGCAGATAAGGAATCCGGTGCTTTTACCGGCGAAGTTTCTGCTGCTATGGTTGCTTCAACTGGAGCGAAGTATGTAATTCTCGGCCATTCAGAACGTCGTGCTTATTATGGCGAGAATGTTGAGATTTTGAAATCTAAAGTTAAATTAGCTTTGGCTAATGGCTTGATTCCTATTTTTTGTGTTGGCGAAGTATTAGCTGAGCGTGAAGCAAATAAACAAAATGTTGTTGTCTCTGCTCAATTGGAATCTGTTTTTGATCTCTCAGTTGAGGATTTTTCTAAGTTGATTCTTGCATATGAACCTGTTTGGGCTATTGGTACAGGTAAGACTGCAACTCCAGCTCAAGCTGAAGAAATCCATGCTTTTATCCGTTCTGCTGTGGCTAAGAGATATGGTAAAGCAATTGCTGAAAATACTTCTATTCTTTATGGTGGTAGTTGTAAAGCAACTAATGCAAAAGAATTATTCGCCAACCCTGATGTTGATGGTGGTTTAATTGGTGGCGCAGCCTTGAAGGCCGATTCTTTCAAGGGTATTATTGATGCTTTTAATGCTTAAATAAATTCTTTCAATGTGTCTGGCCCAGTGAATAAAAATTCATAGGGTCGGCACTTGATAAAAAAAATTAGAGAATGAAATATCTTCATTGCTGTTTGTTGTTGTTGGCTTTTTCTTCGGTGAACTTGCCAGCTCAGGATATTGTACAGAATTTGCAATATATAGTTCCCGGACAAGGTAGAGTGACTATTTATGAGGATGCTGATGTTAAGGCATTGCTAACGACCCATACAGAAATTGGGCCACGCGATGTAATGAAAGGTTCTGGCTATCGTGTGCAGATATATGCAGGTAATAATTCTCGCCAAGCGCATAGTGAGGCTCTAGAGGTGGCATCAAGAATCAAAATGTATTTCCCTGATTTAGAGATTTATACTTCGTTTATATCTCCTCGTTGGTTGTGTCGTGTTGGTGATTTTCGGAGTATAGAAGAAGCAAATGTAATGATGCGTAAGATTAAGGCTGTTGATGTTTTTAAAGAGGTGTCCATCGTTAAGGACGAAATTAATATCAAGCTATAAGTTTTTAATTATACTTCTTGCGTTAGTGTGACGCGGTCGCCTAAGTGCTTTGCCATTTTGTTTTGTATTTTTCTGAGATTATTGAAGTGTATCATGATTTCGTTACATTCTTTTTCTTCGTGATTTAATTGAGGATTTTGGAGTGCACGCATGGTATGTGTTATTTCTTCTGTTACAATTGCATATTTGAAGTTAATCATGAGTTTAGGTACCAAATCTAATAGCCTTTCTCCATCTGTGACCACTTTAGTTATTTTGGAGTGCATTTTACTTAGTTCATATCTCACGTTGATTAGGTCTACGCTAAGTTTGCTTATTTCAGGGTTAGGATGTGATAAGAAATATCGTTTGGTATTAAAGCCTTCGTCATGTACATGTTTAGCTGCCTCGGCTAAAAGTTGTCTGTGCAGCGGATTATGAAAAGAAAGTTCGTCTTGTTTTAAATCATTAACGACGTATTCAATGACTGTTACAGGTACTGATTCTTCTTTATCGTTTTTTATTTCGCATAAAATTTTCTCACCATATCTAAGTACGACTTGTAGGATTAGTCGTTCATATTTATAAAATTCAAAGCCCTCTTTGCCTTCTTGTGGTATAAAGGATTTATAAGTATCTTCGGGAAGAGTATTATTATATGTTTGTCCAGAAATAGTTTGGACAGTAGAGGTTGTTTGAAGAGCCTGATCTGTTGATTTTTCTTCTAAAGAGGCGTTCCCTGTATGCCTTAGGATATTCAAATTAGCCTTTTTCTCTTTATCCCTCTCTACATCTCTTCGTTTTGCAACTTCGGCAACTAAAAGTTTTTCTTCTACATTCAATTGTGAACCGCATTCCTTTATATATACATCTCTTACGATAGCTTCTGGTATTACTGCGATGCTTTGAACTATATCCCCAATGAGTTTGGCTTTTTTAATTGGATCTTTCCCTGCATCTTCAAGGAGTAGATTTGTTTTAAATCGAATAAAATCTACTTCGTGGTTATTGATAAAAGTTTTAAATTCTTCAGAAGTATGTTTTTGTGCATAAGAATCAGGGTCATCATTATCGGGAAGTAAACAAACTCTGACGTTCATTCCTTCGCAGAGCAACATATCGATGCCCCGTATAGAGGCTTTTATTCCAGCCATATCTCCATCATAGAGGACTGTAATGTTATTTGTAAAGCGATGGATCAGTCGTATTTGTCCTGATGTAAGCGAGGTGCCTGATGAAGCGACGGTATTTTCCACACCGGTTTGGAACATTGAGATCATGTCTGTATAACCTTCTACAAGATAGCAGCGGTCATATTTAACAATAGCTTGTTTAGCAAAAAATATACCGAATAGTTCGTTGCTTTTATGATAAATTTCAGATTCCGGAGAGTTTACATATTTCATCATGACCTTCTTGGTCTGTAGGCTAAGTACTCGGCCACCAAAAGCCACAACTTTTCCTGATAGGGTATGAACGGGAAAGATAACTCGTCCCCAAAAGCGGTCTTGCAATAGGTGATCGGCTCTTTCATAGCAGAGTCCTGTTTTAATAAGATATTCTTTACTATAACCTTTTTTCAAAGCCTCTTTGGTCAGTCCGTCACGCTTTTCTGTGCTATATCCCAATTGAAACTTTTCGATTATATCGTCTCTGAATCCGCGTTTGTGAAAATATGCCAATCCGATGCTGCGTCCATCAACATCTTCTTTTAAGATATGGTGAAAATAATCGCGGGCAAAACTATTCACTATAAATAAGCTTTCACGGGTAGTTTGTGCTATCTTCTCCTCATCGGTTAGTTCGCGTTCATGAATATCTATATTGTATTTTTTTGCGAGAAACTTTAGTGCCTCATAATAAGACATTTGTTCATGTTCCATGATAAAATGAACCACGTTTCCTCCTTTACCGCAACTAAAACATTTGCAAATACCTTTGGACGGTGAGACACTAAAAGACGGTGTCTTTTCATTGTGGAATGGGCACAAGCCAATATAATTTACACCTCGTTTTTTTAAGGTAACAAACTCGGAGACTACATCAACAATCTGTGCAGTATTTAATATCCGGTCTATTGTAGCTTGATCAATCATTTTTATTCATATAACAAATACAAATATAGCTATAAAAAATAACCCATGCAAAAAATGCGTGGGTTATAAGATATAAGTATTATTGAGTATTTACATGGCTGAAATATTTTTTCTGATTTTTGTCAGATATTTCTTCATTTCTCCAGCATCTTTATTTTTGATGATTTCAAGTAGTAGTTTTAGTTCAGTTCGAATATTCTCGACTTGTGCCGGGGTACGTGGGTTAAAAAGTATCTCTTGCAGCAGGTAATCATCTTCGTTAAGGAGTCCTTTTGCAATGGCCATATGCTTCTTGAAAGTCGTTCCAGGCGCATCTTGATGCTTCATTACGGCAGCAAACACGAAAGTTGACACAAATGGTATAGACAGAGAATAAGCAATTGTTTCATCATGCTGTTCGAAAGTATATTCAAAGATGTTGAGATTCAAATTTTGATAAAGGTCTTTAAAGAAAGTTTTTCCAAGATGATCACTTTCACTGATAATGATGGCGCTTTCGCTACTCAGATTGTTGAGGCTTGCAAATGTTGGGCCGAACATCGGATGTGAAGAGACAAAGCGAAATCCACTTTCTTGATAAAAATCTTTCAGTCCTGTTTTTACCGAAGCAATGTCACTGATTATACAATTTTTTGGAAGCATTGGTAGTATATTGCGAAAAGCTTCAATAGTATATTTCACCGTAACCGCGTTGATAACCAGCTCTGGCTCAAATTCCTTAATTTCTTCCGGTTTGGTGAAGCGATAAGTGTTGTATACAAATCGCAATTGGTGGGGATTTGTATCAAATACTGCTGTTTCATGTTGGAAACTGAGTACGTCGGTAAAGAAAGAGCCCATTTTCCCGGCTCCAAGTATAAGTATTCTCATCTTATTTGTTTATAACATCCATTTGTTGTTTAATGGATTCTTCGTGTATAGTTTCAAAAATCTTTTTCATGAAATCGGCATTCATACCGCATTGAATAGCTTGTGCTCCACGTTTTTCAAGTATCTCTCCATAACGTTGAGATTGAAGAACAGTCATGTTATGTTCTTTCTTGAAAGTTCCGATTTCGCGAGAGATGCGCATTCTCTTTGATAATTCCTGAACAATATTATCATCGCATTCATCAATTTGTTTGCGGAGTTCTTTTAGATTTTCTGTTGATTGAGTTCCTGTTCTGATGACTAGTAAATTCAGGATATAGTCAAGTACATCGGGTGTGACTTGTTGTGAGGCATCGCTCCAAGCACTATCAGGGTTACAGTGGCTTTCAATAATTAGTCCGTCAAGGTTTAAATCCATAGCCTGTTGGCATAGCGGAGCAATTAATTCACGTTTGCCGCCGATGTGGCTCGGATCACAGAATATTGGTAGTTGTGGTATCCGTCGTCTTAATTCTATAGGAATGTGCCATTGTGGAAGATTCCTATATATTTTTTTATCATAACTGCTAAATCCGCGATGAATAGCACCAAGTCGTTTGATACCTGCATTATTGATACGCTCAAGAGCACCGATCCATAATTCAAGATCGGGATTGACCGGATTCTTTATCAGTACGGGGATATCCATACCATTTAAGG